>JADDQT010000039.1 GCA_016781225.1 Actinomycetota bacterium | reverse complement strand
GCGTGGGCTACGCCCGGCCCGGCAACCGCTTCTGGCCCGCGGCGGTGGCGGCGGGCATCCTCACCCGTCCGCACGAACCGCTGCACGCCCTCGAAGCTCACGGGGTGGGCATGACCGACCTGGTCAAGCGAGCCACATCCCGAGCCGACATGCTCAGCGCCCACGAGTACCGGGACGGGGCGACTCGAGTGGAAGGCCTCGTCCGGTGGCTCGAGCCCCGGGCAGTGTGCTTCGTGGGACTGGCGGGGTGGCGGGCAGCCGTCGACCGGCATGCCCGACCGGGACTCCAACCCGCGCCCTTCGGCGGCCGTCCGGCCTACGTGATGCCGTCGACCAGCGGCCTCAACGCCCATTCGTCCCCGGCGGAGCTGGCACAGCACCTGACGGAGGCCGCCTCCCTGGCCGGCTGAAGGTGTGGTCTATGTTCCACCCATGCTGCACAAGGGTCCCATCCCGGCCGCCGTCCACGGGACCATCGAGTATCTCGCCGGCGTCCTGTTCATCGCCGCTTCGTTCCTGTTCGGCTTCTCCGAAGACGGCAAGGCCACCGCCTTCTTCATCGCCCTCGGCGTGGCCCATCTCCTCATCACCATCGCCACCAGGGTCGTGCGGACCGACGCCGCCGCCACCTGAGAACGGGGTGAGCTCGAGCGCGGTCGCCGCCCATACGCTGGTGTTCGCCGCCGGCCTCGCCATGGTCGTGGGCGCCCTGGCATCGGCCATCCGCACCATGGTGGTACCGAGGGCCCTGCCGGCGATCATCGCCCGGTTCGTCTTCTCCGGCGTCCGCCAGCTGCTTCGGGTCCTCGGCGGCCGTTCGAAGAACTACGAGCGGCGCGACCGGGCCATGGCGTACTTCGCGCCGCTGCGGCTGATCCTCCTCCCCGCCATGTGGCTCACCATGGCCCTCGCCGGCTACACGGCCATGTACTGGGGCCTGGGATCGGTGTCGTTACGGGGCGCCTTCACCCTCTCCGGCTCCTCGCTGCTCACCCTTGGCTCCGACCCGGCGCCGGCTCTGCCCGAGCACGCGTTGAGCTTCACCGAGGCGGCGTGCGGCGTGGGCCTTCTCGCCCTGCTGATCACCTACCTCCCGAGCCAGTACGCCACGTTCAACCGCCGGGAGGTTGCGGTGGCCCTGCTCGAGGTCCGCGCCGGGACGCCTCCGTCGGGCCCGAACATGATCGAGCGCTACCACCGCATCAACTGGGACGGCGGCCTCACGCAGGTGTGGAAGGACTGGGAGACGTGGTTCGCCGATCTCGAGGAGAGCCACACGTCCGTTCCCGCGCTCAGCTTCTTCCGCTCGCCCCGGCCGGAACGGTCGTGGGTCACGGCTGCCGGTGCCGTGCTCGACGCGGCGTCGCTGCGGGCGTCCACCATGGACGCGGCGCGGGACCCTGAGGCCGAGCTCTGCGTGCGCGCCGGCTACGTGGCTCTGCGCCGTATCGCGGACTTCTTCCGCATCTCCCACGATCCCGACCCCGCCCCGGACGCTCCCATCTCCATCTCCCGTGAGGAGTACGACGAGGTGTGTGCCCGCCTGGAGAAAGTGGGCGTAGCCCTGAAGCTGGACCGTGACCAGGCTTGGCGAGACTTCGCCGGGTGGCGGGTGAACTACGACCGCGTGCTCGTGGAGCTGGCCGGCCTCACCATGGCGCCCCATGCGCCATGGTCGTCGGACAGGGCACCGGGCTCCCGCCCCCCGCCGCTCTTCGCCCACATACCCGGGAAGAAACGGTAGGCCTGCCCGAGGAGCGGATCAGGGCTCAAGCGCCGGCGACGTCCGCCGGGCGGGTGGTGAAGCCGAGCATCCACGAGGCGTCGGTCTCACCGTCGATGGTGAGGCGCCAGGTGTACCGGCCGCCGGGGGGCAGCGGCACCGGTCCGATGTTGATGGCCAGAGGGAGGTCGACAGGGCTGCCCACCGGGATGCCCTCGGGCTGGCCCACCTCGAAGTCCCCGCGGACCTCGATGAGCTGGGTGCCGTCCGGAGTGTCGATCCCGACCGGCTGCCCGTCGGCGTCGACCAGGAAGAGCTCCCAGTGGTGGGCCTCGGTGGCCTCGTGCCAGTCGACCTCCACCTTGATGGCGACAGCCGAAGGGGTGGCATCGGGGCCGGTGATGCTCCATCCACCGCCGAGGATGTAGAGCTTGCCATCGGCCACTTGGGCCGCGTCGCACAACAGCATGGTCGCCTTCATCGCCAACAAGGTACCGGACGAGCATCGGCGCCGACCCGGCTCTGCCGGTCGGCGCCGATTGCGTCCAGCTAGCCGAGCGAGCTCTGCTCGGGAGGCGATCAGGCCACGGAGGAGTTGGCCTCCACGGCGGTGCGGCCGTTCGAGCCGCTGGCCTCGCTCGAGATGGCCACCCGGCGGGGCTTGGCCTGCTCCGCCACGGGGATGGTGAGCGTGAGCACGCCCTGGTCGTAGCTGGCCTCGATGGCGTCGGTGTCCAGGCTCTCGCCCAGGAACAGCTGGCGGGTGAACACGCCCTGCGGCCGCTCGGAGATCAGGACCTCGTCCTCCTGGCCCCTTGTCCACGAGCGCTCGGCCTTGATGGTGAGGACGTTGCGCTCGACGGTGAGCTCCACGGAGTTCGGGTCGGTTCCCGGGAGGTCGAGGTGGACTACGAAGTTCTCGCCGCGGCGATAGGCGTCCATGGGAAGGACTGCGGGCATCTGGCGGTTCGCTCCGCTGGCCTGTCCGCTCAGGCGGTCCAGCTCCCGGAAGGGGTCGAATCGCATCAACATTGCTTGCTCCTTTCTCTCCCAGTCCCTTACGGTCGGGGAATGTACATGAAGGCAAGGTAGTTGACAAGTGAACACTCAAGTTTATTCCGCCCAGAAGTGCAGATAGGCGGAAAAGGAGGATGGGACGAGGTGAGCACCGCTTTCAGCCCGGATCGGTGGACACTCAGGACACAGGAGGCGTTCCAGGCCGCGTTGGAGACGGCACGCGCCCGCAACCATCCGGAGGTGACTCCCGACCACCTGCTGGCCGCCCTCGTGGGCCAGGAGGAGGGCGTGGTGCTTCCCGTCCTCGAGAAGGTGGGAGTGGCCCCGCTCGCTGCCCGCAACCGGGTGGACGCCGCCCTGGAGCGCCTGCCGAAGGCCTACGGCGCCGACCCCCAGATCGGCAGGGCCCTCCGCGACGCCATGGGTGCGGCCGACGCGGCACGAGGCGAGCTCGGTGACGAGTACCTGTCCACCGAGCACCTCCTGCTGGCCCTGGCCGACCGCCTGGGCGTGGGCCGAGAGCAGCTGCTGGCCGCGCTGCGGGAGGTGCGGGGCAGCCACCGGGTCACCTCACAGAACCCCGAGGAGTCCTACCAGGCCCTTCAGCGCTTCGGCCGGGACCTCACCGAGGCCGCGAGGGCCGGAAAGCTGGACCCGGTGATCGGCCGTGACGAGGAGATCCGCCGGGTCATCCAGGTCCTCTCCCGTCGAACCAAGAACAATCCCGTGCTCATCGGCGAACCGGGAGTGGGCAAGACGGCCATCGTCGAGGGCCTGGCCCGGCGCATCGTGGAGGGCGACGTCCCGGAGAGCCTCCGGGACAAGCGCCTCGTCGCACTGGACCTGTCGTCGATGGTCGCTGGTGCCAAGTACAGAGGTGAGTTCGAGGAGCGCCTGAAGGCCGTCCTCAAGGAGATCGCCGACTCCGAAGGCGAGGTGGTCACCTTCATAGACGAGCTGCACACCGTGGTCGGCGCCGGCAACGCCGAAGGCGCCATGGACGCCGGCAACATGATCAAGCCCATGCTGGCGCGGGGCGAGCTGCGCATGATCGGCGCCACCACGCTGGATGAGTTCCGCAAGCACATCGAGAAGGACCCCGCTCTCGAGCGCCGCTTCCAGCAGGTCCTCGTGGGCCAGCCCACGGTGGAGGACACTGTCGCCATCCTGCGTGGCCTGAAGGAGCGCTACGAGGTCCACCACGGAGTCCGGATCCAAGACGCCGCCCTGGTGGCCGCGGCCGTCCTCTCCGACCGATACATCACCGCCCGGTTCCTCCCGGACAAGGCCATCGACCTCGTGGACGAGGCCGCCAGCCGCCTACGCATCGAGATCGACTCCATGCCCACGGAGATCGATGTGGTGGAGCGGCGGATGCGCCAGCTGGAGATCGAGCGGGTGGCCCTCTCCAAGGAGACCGACGAGGCGTCCAAGGAGCGGCTCGAAGCCCTCGACCGGGAGTTGGCCGACCTGCGCGAGCAGTCGTCGTCCATGAAGGCGCACTGGCTGGGTGAGAAGGAGGCCATCGCCCACATTCAGTCACTGAAGGAGCAGCTCGAGTCCCGCCGTGAGGACGCCGAGCGCTTCGAGCGTGAGGGTGACCTCACCAAGGCGGCGGAGATCCGCTACGGCGAGCTGCCCCACCTCGAGCGCGACGTGGCCGAGGCCTCCGCCCGCCTGGCCGAGCTCCAGGCCACCCAGAAGATGCTGAAGGAGGAGGTCGACGAGGAGGACGTGGCCGAGGTCGTCTCCAAGGCCACCGGCATCCCCGTCTCCCGGCTCATGGAGGGCGAGGTCCACAAGCTCGTGCGCATGGAGGAGGTCCTCCACGAGCGGGTCGTGGGCCAGGACGCCGCCGTCCACGCCGTCGCTTCGGCGATCCGTCGCAGCCGTGCCGGCCTGTCCGACCCCAACCGGCCCATCGGCTCGTTCCTGTTCCTCGGCCCCACGGGGGTGGGCAAGACCGAGCTGGCGAGGGCGCTGGCAGGGTTCCTCTTCGACGACGAGCGAGCCATGGTGCGCATCGACATGGGCGAGTACCAGGAGCGCCACACCGTCGCTCGCCTGGTGGGCGCCCCACCGGGCTACGTGGGCTACGACGAGGGCGGCCAGCTCACCGAGACCGTGCGGCGCCGGCCCTATGCCGTGGTGCTGCTCGACGAGATCGAGAAGGCCCACCCCGATGTGTTCAACGTGCTGCTCCAGGTGCTCGACGACGGTCGTCTCACCGACGGCCAGGGCCGCACCGTGGACTTCACCAACGTGGTGCTGGTCATGACGTCGAACCTGCAGGGCGAGCCGGCGGACTTCTTCAAGCCCGAGTTCGTCAACCGCATAGACGAGATCATCCGCTTCCGACCGCTCACCAGGGACGACATCGCCCGCATCGTCGGCATCCAGCTCGAGCACCTGCGCCGGCGCCTGGCCGAGCGACGCCTCACCCTGGAGGTCACCGACGACGCCCTGGACTGGCTGGCGGAGCGGGGCTACGACCCCGTGTACGGTGCCCGCCCTCTCAAGCGGGTCATCCAGCGCGAGGTTTCCGACAAGCTGGCCCTCGCTCTGCTGGAGGGCGAGTACCAGGACGGCGCCAACGTGAAGGTCGACGTGGAGGCCGACGCCGTCGTGCTGCGCTAGGCACGACTCTGGGCTCCGTCCGGCTCAGCCCTCCCAGGAAGCTTCGGGGAACTCCGGTGGCCAGCCCGGGACCGGCAGCTTGTTGCTGCCGGCATGGGCCACCAGCCATCTCCCTGCCGTGCGGTGCATGAGGAACGGCCGGGCGACGTAGAGGCTCTCGCCGTCCGGGACGATCGCGCCCTCCTCCCGGGTGTACACGACCACCTCGTAGCCCGGGCCCATGGGCCGTGACCTTGCTGCCACGGCCCACCGGCTCAGGTCGAACTCCTGCCAGGTCCGGTGGTAGGTCTCGAGGGCCACGGCGGCGAACTCCTCCCAGAGCGGATGAGCAGGGCCCTCCTCGCACAGGGAGGCGGCCACGTCGTCGAGGCTCTCACTCACCAGCTCCGGCTCACCGCGCTGGGGCCACAGCCAGGCCTGGACCTGGGCCAGGCGGAAGGGGGCGTCGCTGAGCAGCCAGGCGGTCGCCCAATCGGCCTCTTGCATCACGGCGTTGATCCAACGCCGGGCAACCCGGCCCGAGCTCGCCGCACCGCCACCGTTGGAACCTCCCGGCGTGACGGCATGGCTCATGGCCTTAGATTCTCACCCATGGGCGCAACGGGCCGTGTTCCGTACACGATTCGGCAGCGCCTGCGGTACCGCCTCGACAACCTGTTCTCCCGCGGCGCCACTGGGATGGTGGCCTGGCTGGGCGCGGCCACGCTCGCCCTCATCCTCCTCACGACCACGGTGGCCACGGTTGCCGGCATAGGACCGGAGGGTGAGGGCGTCGGCTTCATCGAGTCCTTGTGGCTCAACATGCTGCGCACGCTGGACCCGGGCACCATGGGGGCCGACGTGGGGTGGCCATTCAGGGTGATCTCCCTGGTCGCCACCTTGGGCGGGATCCTGATCGTGAGCTCGCTCATCGGCCTCATGGCCAGCGCCATCAGCGCCAAAGTGGAGGAGCTCCAGCGGGGGAAGAGCCTGGTGCTGGAGACGGGTCACACGTTGGTGCTGGGCTGGTCGCCGAAGATCTTCCCCATCCTGTCGGAGCTTCTCCTGGCGAACGCCAACCAGCGATCGGCCTCGATCGTCGTCCTGGCACCCGTGGAGAAGAGCGAGATGGACGAACAGATCCGCTCCCGGGTCGGTGAACCGGCCAACGTTCGCATCCTCTGTCGGACGGGCGTTCCCTTCGAGCATGCCGACCTGGCCATCGCCAACCCCCAGTACGCCAAGTCGGTCATCGCCCTGGGTCCAGCCGAGGTCGACCAGGACGCCCAGGTCATAAAGACCGTGCTGGCGCTGGTGGGCAACGAGCTCGTTCCCAGGGACGTGCCCGTGGTGGCCGAGGTCGCCCACCGCCGTAACGCCGACGCACTGCGGGCGGCGACCGGCAATCAGGTGGTCGTCATCCAGCCCGCCGAGGTGATCGCCCACGTCACGGCGCAGATCTCGCGCCAGCCGGGCCTCAGCGTCGTCTACCAGGAACTGCTCGACTTCAATGGCGACGAGATCTACTTCCATGAGGAGAAGGCGCTGGTGGGAGTGGAATTCGGTGACTGCCTGAACGCCTTCGAGTCCTCCGCCGTGATGGGCGTGCGCTACGCGGATGGTCGAGTCCAGCTGAAGCCCCCGATGGAAACGGTCCTCTGTCCCGGCGACCAGGTCATCGCCATCGCCGAGGACGACGACAAGATCACCTTCACCGGCTTCTCGGCCGTAGAACCTCCCACGCCCCCTCCCACCGGAGCCCGCACCGAGTCCGGGCCCGAGCGCATCCTCGTCCTGGGCTGGAACGACCTCCGTCCGCTCATCATCCGAGAGCTCGATCGCTACGTCTCGCCAGGGTCCAAGGTCAAGGTTGCGCTCGATCCGAACCTGGTAGGGGATGGCACCCTCGGCATCCACCAGGAGCTTGCCAACCTGTCTGCTCACTTCGAGGACGCCGGCAAGGATCACGATGACGTGGATCGGCTCCTCCGTGAGGACGATTACGGCAACGTGATGATCCTCTGCTACCGGCATGGCGTCACGGAGGCCCAGGCCGATGCCAGGGCCCTGATGACACTGCTGCAGACGCTGCAGACGGCGTGCACGCTCGACCGGCCGGTTCACGTGATCACCGAGCTTCTCGACGTCCGCGACGTCCGCCTGGCGCCGCAGACCACCGCTGACCATTTCGTGGTGAGCGAGCGACTGAGCAGTCTCCTCCTCGTGCAGCTGTCGGAGAACGTGGACCTGCTCGGCCTGTTCGCCGACCTCTTCGATGCGGAGGGCGCGGAGATCTACCTGCGGCCGGCGAACACCTACCTGGCGACGGAGGAAACCGTTCGGTTCTCGTCGCTGGTCGAGGCAGGGAGGAGGCGCGAGGAGATCGTCCTGGGGGTACCGGATCGCCTCTCTCGCCCAGTCCGAGGACGAGACCTTCGGCGTATTCCTCAATCCGCCCAAGTCACGATCCCTGACGCTCAGCCCCGACGACTCGCTGATCGTGCTCGCCGAGGACGCCTGATTCGGCCGGCGGCTGCTCGACCGCGCGGTCAGGACTTCAGCAGTCGCTCCACTGCGGCCGTGGCCTCGGTGACCTTGGCGGACGCCTCTGCGCCGCCCTTGGCGGCAGCTTCGCTGACGCAGTGCTCGAGGTGCTCGTGGAGGAGCCCGACCGCCACGCTGTGAAGCGCCTTGTTGACGGCGGCGATCTGGGTCAGGACGTCGATGCAGTACGTGTCCTCGTCGATCAGCCGCTGCAGGCCTCGGACCTGCCCCTCGATGCGCCGGAGCCGCTTCAGGTAGTCATCGCTCTGCGCTGTGTAGCCCTGCATCCAAACCTCTTCCTCGTGCTTCCCGCAATGACAAACTTTACCCCGGGAGGGTATATTCCTCCGCGTTGGTTCGACAAGGAGGGCAAAGCAGATGAAGCGTCTCGTCGCCATGCTGGCCGTGCTGGGTCTGACCCTGACCGCGTGCGGGAGCAAGGAGGAGGCCAAGAAGCACAACGAGGCCGACGTCGAGTTCGTTCAGGGCATGATCCCCCATCACGAACAGGCCATCCACATGTCCGAGCTGGCTGCCAAGCACGCCAACAGCCCCGACGTGAAGACCATCGCCTCCACCATCACCACCAAGCAGGAAGAAGAGCTCAAGACCATGGAGACGCTGCTCCACGAGTGGGGCGTCAAGAAGGAGGAGGCCGGTGGTCATGATGCCCACGGCGGGGCCAAGGCCATGCACCCGGGCATGCTCTCCGAGCCGGAGCTGAAGGAGCTCGAGGAGACCAGGGGTGTCGAGTTCGACAAGCTCTTCCTGAAGAGCATGGTCGAGCACCACAAGGGCGCCATAACCATGGCTGAGGAGGCGGAGCACAAGGGAGAGAACAAGGAGGTCAAGAAGCTGGCCGCCGAGATCAAGCGGGGCCAGGAGCACGAGATCGAGGAGATGGAGAAGGAGCTCGTGGGCCTCTAGGAGCTACAGAGGCCGGGCGAAGACCTCGGGCGGTCAGCCCATCCTGTTGGCCATGGCCGCCATCAGCAGCAGGCCCCCGTCGACGACGTAGGAGGTGCCCGTGGTGTAGGAGGCCTCGGGGCTGGCCAGGTGGACGATGGCCTGGGCGATCTCGGCGGCATCCCCCGGCCGACCCATCGGGATCCCCGGCCGGTCTTTCCCCTTGGGATCCTCGTCGTGCTGACCGGTCATCGGCGTGGCGATCTCGCCGGGGGCGACGGTGTTGACGGTGATGCCATGCTCGGCCAACTCCAGGGCCATCACCTTGGTGAGCAGGCCCAACCCTCCTTTGGAGGCGCAATACGCCGCCGCTCCTGCGAGCGGCACGTGCTCGTGCACCGAGGTGACGTTCACGATCCGACCTCCCCGCCCGCCGTCCACCATCCGCCGAGCCGCCCGCTGGGAGCAGAGGAAAGCGCCGTTCAAGTTGACGTCGAGGACGTGGCGCCAGTCGTCGAAGCCCTGCTCCAGGAAGGGGGAGGAGGATCCCGTGCCGGCGTTGTTGACCAGCACGTCGAGGCCACCCAGGGAGTCGGACAACTCGTCGATCACGTCCGCTGCATCGGGAAGCTGGGTGAGGTCGAGACGGCGGAGCTCGGCCCGCCGGCCCAACCCCTCGATCTCCTCAACCGTTCCCGTGGCGCCCTCCTCGTCCTCGTGCCAGGTGACGCCCACGTCCCAACCGGCCTCGGCCAACGCCACGGCGGTGGCCTTGCCGATCCCCGAGTCGGAGGCGGTGACGATGGCGGCCCGGCTCATGACGCCGCCCCTGTGCCCGAGCTCCACCGGAGGATGGCGCCCAGGCCGCCGCTCGGGCCGTCGGCGCTCGTCTGCCCGGGGACCATCCGGAACCGTGCGCCGGTACCCAGAGCGGCCCGCACGGCCACGTCGACTAGACGGGCCTGGCGTGGATGGTCCACGCCCATCGCCTGCACCGTGTCCTCGGTGACGGCCACCTGGGTCGCTTCGGGTCCGAACCAGCCTTGGCGGTCGTCTTCGGGGTCGTCGTGGAGAAGGAGCGTCTCCACCTGGGCCCCAGCCAGCGCCTCCAACGTGCGGGCCGGACCGTCACAGGCCCGGTCGCTCTGGGCGAGCTCCTCCCGGAACTTGGCCAGCACCATGTCGGTCTCTCGGGCCACCACTTCCTCCACCAGCCGGTCCACGTCGGCGACCACGGCGTCGATGGACCCATCCGGGGAGCGCCCGCCGCTCACCACCTCGAGCTTGTCCAGCACTTCATTGGGAAGCGCTTCCCGGAGCAGCTGCAGGGCGCGGACGTCACCTGCGGCCACCACCAGCTCGGCGTCCACCTGGTCGACGAGGCGCACGAGCTCGTCGCTCACGGCCTTTGCGTTATGCTCCCAGGTGTTCTGCACCCGCTCCTCGTAGCGGCGCTGTGACCAGCCCCCTTGCGAGGTCTTGGCCAGTGGGTAGTCCAGCCCTCTCACCTCCCGCATCACGCTGGGGGCGGCGGCCCGCAGGCCGAACAGATCAGCGCCACGCCGGTCGACGAGGACGGCTACGTGGGCCGGCGACGACTGGCGCCACGACAGCACCGGCGTCAGCAGGGGAAGCGGCGCCCACCGGCCCACGTCCTGCGGGGGTGGCTCTGGATGATGTTCGACGTGGAGAAGACCGCCTGGAGTGGCGAACGCCGCCAGGCACTGACCCATGAGGTGAGAGTCGGCGACGAGGGGGTCCATCATCGCCAAGACGTCCTCGAGGGCGCCCTTCTCCGCCAGCGTCGAGCGCAGAGACCTCCAGCGCTGCTCGGCTCGCTGAGCGGCGTTGTCGATCTCGGCCTCCGTTGTGAGATACACGGACAGGAAAGGGCCGTCGGCCAGCACGAGGTCGCTCAGCTCGGCTGCGGTAACGGCCACACGGGGGGTGGCGGTCGAGTGTTCCATCGGGTCAGTCTGCCCGGTCCGACGCGTCCCGCGCGGATCACCAGGCGGGTTTCGGGTTGCCTGCTGCGGGGCACAGCTCAGCCATGTCACTGCTGATGATCATCCTCGTCGTCCTGGTCGTCCTCCTCCTGTTGGGCGGTATCGGCGGCCCTCGTTACTACCGCGGCCGCCGTCGACTCTGACCTCCCCGAGCCGGGGGTTGTGACACCAGCCCCCGTTCACCGACAAGAGTCATGTGCAGAGCTGCAATGGCGGGGCGGTGGTCCCCATCCCGGGTCGTGGCGAGGGCATGCCATGATCAGCGATGCAATGGTGAGCCCAGGCGTCGTGCAGGCGATGGCGTCGGCGGCGACGGCCCCTCCCTCGATGCGTCCTCTGGTGGTCCTGCCCACCCACGACGAGGCCGAGAACATCGTCTGGGTCCTCGAGGCCCTGCGTGACGCCGTCCCGGTGGCGGACGTCCTGGTGGTCGACGACGCCGGGACCGACGACACCGCCGCCGTGGCCGAACAGGCAGCCGCACGCCTCGGCAGGATCGAGGTGCTGCGGCGGCCCGAGAAGGCAGGTCTCGGC
>JADDQT010000241.1 GCA_016781225.1 Actinomycetota bacterium | reverse complement strand
TCGCATGGGCGGAGGGCGTCCTCGGGGCTGTGGGCACCGTGGTACGCGTCACCGAGGACCAGCTCGACGCCGTGACCGGCCTGTCCGGCTCTGGGCCGGCTTACGTCTTCCTGGTCGCCGAGGCGCTCATCGAGGCCGGTGTGGCGAGCGGGCTGCCCCGGGACGTCAGCTCGTCGTTGGTCACCCAGACGCTGCTGGGCTCGGCCCGTCTGCTGGCCGGTTCGGGCCAGGGCCCCGAGGCGCTCCGAGCCGGCGTGACCTCACCGGGAGGCACCACGGCTGCGGGTGTGGGCGCTCTGGAGGCCCGGGCCGTGCGGGCCGGCTTCCTGGAGGCGGTCCTGGCGGCGACTGAACGCTCGAGGCAGCTGGGCCGTTCCTGAGGAAGGGCAACCGCTTTCCCGCAGCGGAGCCGGGCCTCGGCCTGGGCCACTTTCGCCCGCCTCGGACTTGTCGTACAGTCAATCGGGCGGAGAGGAGTGGTTCGTTGTCGACGGCAGACCACGCAAGGGCGAGCTTTCTTACGGTTGCCGAGGTCGCTGCCCTGCTCCGGGTCTCCAACATGACCGTCTACCGCCTGATCTCGGCCGGCGAGCTGGCGGCGGTACGGGTGGGCAAGTCCTACCGTCTCTTCGAGGACGACGTGGACAAGTACCTCGCCGATCGGTACACCGAGGCTGGATAGCTCCACAGCGGCCCCCGCAGGCGCTCCGGGCCGCCGTCGGGACAACGTCTCCTTCCTCTCCGATTACGGCCTGACCGACGAGTTCGTCGGGGTGGTGAAGTCGGTGATCCGCACGGTCGCGCCGCACGTGACGGTCCTGGACGTCACCCACGGGATCCCTGCCCATGACGTACGGGCCGGGTCGCTGGCGCTGGTGCGCAGCATCCAGTACCTGCTCCCCGGCGTCGTCCTGGCCGTGGTGGATCCCGGCGTGGGCACCGACCGGCGAGCGGTCGCCGTCCAGGTCGGAGCCGGCGACGATCCGGCCTTCTTCGTGGGCCCGGACAACGGGCTGATGGCCGCCGCCGTGGCCATGGCCGGCGGAGCGACCCGGGCCGTCGAGCTCTCGAACGACTCCTACCACCTTCCTTCCCCGGGACTCACCTTCGCCGGCCGCGACGTCTTCGCCCCCGTCGCCGGCCACCTGTGCAACGGCACGGATCTTTCTGAGCTCGGGCCGGCCGTCGATCCTGTCACCCTCCGACCGGGGATCCTTCCCCTCAGCCGCCGAGAGGACGGCCGCCTGCTCGCCGAGGTGCTCTGGGTGGACTGCTTCGGCAACGTCCAGCTCAACGTCGGCCCCGAGGAGATCGCCGCCGAGGGTGACCGGCTGGCTCTACGGTGGGGGAATGACCAGGTCCGCACGGCCCGACGCGCCGCTGCCTACGGCGACCTGAAGCCGGGCGAGGTTGGACTGGTGGTGGACTCCTACGGGCTCGTCTCCCTGGCCCTCGACCGCCGGTCGGCGGCCGAGGAGCTGCGCCTCGGACCTGGCGACGCCGTGACCCTGGAGCCTCCGTCGTGAGGCCGGGCGTGACTATCACCGTGGCCGTTCTGCTCCTGCTCATCCTGGGCGCGTCCCTGGTGCAATTCCTGGTCCTCGGCCGCTGAGCGGCTGCTCGCCGCCCCTCCCCTTCGGGCAGGGATTCGAGGCCTGGCCCGAGAGGCCGTGACGCCGGTCGTGGTGGCCACCAGGAAGCCGGCGAAGATCACGCTTATGCCAGCCACGAGGGTCACGGCGAAGCCCGTCATCTCGTCGAGGACCGAGTTCAGCAGCCCGCTGGCCCCGGTGACCAGCGTGCCCACGGCGATGAGAACGTTGGCCGTCACCAACCGCGCCCGGCGCACCCGCACGGCGCTCCAGACCGCTCCGAGGATGATGACGATGGCGCCGATGCCCGAAGCCGACGCCGCCAGCACCCTCGGGAGGGGTCCGAACACCTCGGAGCCACGGGCCAGCTCCTCACGGGGCAGTGGTGCGGTGAAGGGAGCAACCGCCACCACGCCGGCAGCGAAGGCGGACAGCACCAGCACCGCAAGCGCCCACTGGTGCCCGCGTCGGCGGCCCCGGAGGAGGTACACGGTGCCGAGGGCCAGGACGGGGACGTTGACGATGGCGCCGAACAGGTAGAAGAGGCGGAACGTCAGCCCGTTCCACCCCACGCTGACGCCCGCCCAGAGGGCGGCCGACGCCAGGGCGAAGGCCGCCAGCGCCAGGCTCCACGCCAGCTCGTGGGGCCGCTCCCGCGCCAGCCATCGCTCGAAGGTGCACAGGGCGAAGGCCAGCGACACCAGCGTGGCAGCGGCGGCCAGGGCGGCATGGAGCATGGGCCTCCAAGCGTAGGGCTCGTGCCATTGTGAAGGCTGGGCGAGCCCAACGTAGGATTGGGCCGTGTCAGCGCGGGTTCCGCACCGCATCCCCGAGGCGACGGTGGCCCGCCTGCCCGTCTACCTCCGCGGCCTCCTCCAGGTGGCGGAGGCCAAGACGACCACGATCTCCTCCGAGAGACTCGCCGAGCTGGCCGGCGTGAACGCCGCCAAGGTGCGCAAGGACCTCTCCTTCCTGGGGTCCTACGGCACACGGGGCGTGGGCTACGACGTGGAGTACCTGCTGTACCAGATCAGCCGGGAGCTGGGCCTCACCCAGGACTGGCCCGTGGTGATCGTGGGCGTGGGCAACCTGGGCCAGGCGCTGGCCAAGTACGGGGGCTTCGAGGCCCGCGGGTTCACGGTGGTGGCCCTGGTGGATGCCCACCCCCAGAGGGTCGGAGAGAAGGTCGGTGACCTCGTCATACGCCACGTCGACGAGCTGTCGGCGATCGTGGCTGCCGAGCGGATCGCCATCGGGATCATCGCCACCCCTGCGTCGGCGGCCCAGGACGTGGCGGAGCGGTTGGTGGCCGCCGGCGTCACGTCCATTCTCAACTTCGCCCCGGCCCGGCTCGACCTTGCCGATCACGTGTCCGTCCGCAAGGTGGACCTCTCCACCGAGCTTCAGATCCTCTCCTTCTACCAGCAGCGCCAGGACGGCGGCGCCGCACCGCCCATGCCAGGGCCGGAAGCTGCAGCCGAGCAGGTGGCGCTGGCGTGGCGCTCCGAGCGCGGGCTGGCCCGCAGGACTGGCGGGGAGGATGCCGCCTCCGACAAGCTCTCGGCCATGAGGACGGCCCCGTGACGCGATCGGGGATTCGCCGATCGGGGGTCGGTCGGTAGCCATGCCCGTCGTAGTCGTCGGTTTGAACTACCGCACGGTGCCACTGGAGCTGCTCGAGCGCATGGCCGTGACCGCCGCCGGACTGCCCAAGGCCCTGGCCGATCTCCGCTCCCGGGAAAGCGTGTCCGAGGCGGTGGTGGTGTCCACCTGCATGCGGACCGAGGTGTACGTCCTCGCCGAGCGCTTTCACTCCGCCGTCGGCGAGGTGCGGGATTTCCTGGCCGACTACAGCTTCGCCCCCCCCGAGGACTTCTCCGACCGGCTGTACTCCTACTACGAGGAGGGCGCCGTGGCTCAGCTGTTCCGCGTGGCTTCGGGCATCGACTCCGCGGTCCTCGGCGAGAGCGAGGTGCTCGGGCAGGTCCGCTCCGCCTGGGAGCGCGCCGCGGCCGAGGGAGCGGCTGGCCCGGTGCTGGGGGGTCTTTTC
>JADDQT010000240.1:3374-3616 GCA_016781225.1 Actinomycetota bacterium | reverse complement strand
AAGCCGAGGGCGTGGGCCACGTCGGGCATGTACCGGCGCTCCACCACGTGATAAGCGCCCGTGCGGGCGGCCAACGAGTGCTCGGTGGCCTGGCTGCCGCTCAGGTGGAACAGGCACAGCTCCGGGACACCCAGCCACCGCCGCATGCCGTCGATGCCGTGGTCGAGCAGCCAGCCCAGCTTGGCCACCGAGGACACCGTGCGGAGCGGCTGGCCGATGCGCCGGGGAAGCTCCTCACCGAA
>JADDQT010000240.1:0-3320 GCA_016781225.1 Actinomycetota bacterium | reverse complement strand
GACGGGTGCCAGAGCCCGTCCCTTCGCGTCGACGGGGGCGCCGCTCTCGGCAACCCCGGCCACCCCCACCGCCTCCACCTCGCGCAGGCCGTCGCCGAGGCCGCCGAGCAGACGAGCCACGGCATCGACGAGGTCTTCGACGCCCATCTCGCTGCCCCGCTCGAGCTTGGTGAAGGGCGTAGGGACCGTGGACGAGCCGCGCTGTTCCCCGTCGGGGCCCATGAGGAGGGCCTTCATCTGGGTGGTGCCCACGTCGAGGCCCAGCAGGAGCGGCCCGGCACTCATACCGACTTCAGGCGAGCGCGTTGAGCTGGTCCCGCACCGCAGCCCGGCCCTCGTCCACGCTCATGGCAACCAGCTCCGGGAGCGGCCGGTCCAGGGCCCGAACGATCTCGTCGGCCACGAAGTAGCCGACTCGCCACCTTCCCTCGACCAGCCCGCCGCCGAAGAAGGTCTCGCCGGCCTCGGGGTCGTCGAGCGCGGCCCGGAACAGGTCGAACAGCTGCTGGCGGTTCTCCTGGCACCACGGGAGCCATTCCTCGAAGCCGGCGTGGCCGTACCAGAAGTAGTCGTACTCCGGCCGATCGGGGACCACGACCCTCGAGGCCTGGATGGCCATTCCCTCGGAGAAGGCCATCCACGCCGCGTCCTCCGTCGGCTTCTCCCCGAGGGCGATCTCGTGCCAGGCGTGGGAGTCCTCGTGTGCCACGAGCACCCGGGTGCCCTCCTCGGACTGGAACCACTCGAGGCAGTGGAACAGTGCCACCTCGCCCCCCAGGCGCCCGACCAGTGCGTTGGCGTTCATCTGGCCGACCATCAGGACGTGCACCGGTCCGGGCGACGTGCGCACCCCCAGGGCCTCGGCGACCGCGGGGTCGACCTCCTCTATGGCCTTCCTCGTGGCAGGCCCCCCTTCGGCCACCTGCGCCCGAACGCGGGACAGCTCTCGGGTGAGTGGGTTGCCCCGCTCCGGCTGCCCCTGCTCGGCGTAGAAAGCCTCGAACACGTCGGGGTAGGCGCCCTCGTAGTCCTCCACCCACCGCTGTCCCCGCATTATCGGGGTCTCGAGGAAGGCGCTCTTGGCGAAGTTGTCGAACGCCGCCGTGGTGTCGATGATACGGGTCATCGGCAAAGCCTACGGTCGGGACCGGCAGCTCAAGGCGCACATCCACTCGCTCGATCGCCGGTCCCATCGCCCGGCACTGCTGCCAGGGCGACGGCCAGGGTCTCGAGCTGGGAATGGTCGAGGCGGTCCACGAAGTGAGCCCGCACGCCCCGCACGTGGGTCGGTGCCGCCGCCACCAGGCGGTCGCGACCCTCGGGGCACAGCACGGCGTAGGCCCCCCGGGCGTCGTTGGGGCAGCGCTCACGGCGGACCAGGCCCCGCCCCTCCAGCCGGTCGATGCGCCGGGTCAGCGCGCTCGGCGAGATACGCGACTGGCGGGCCAGCTCCGACGGCCTCATGCGCCCGTCCGGTGCCTCGGAGAGGAAGGCCATGACTTCGTACTCGGCCAACGAAAGCCCATGGGCCGCCTCCAGCTCCCGGTCCAGCCGGCAGACCAGCTCGGCATGGGCACGGAGGAACTCCATCCACGCCCGCATCTCCACCTCGTCCAGCCAGCGGGGCTCGCCCACCGCCCCACTCTAACTCCGGGAATATTTGCACGTGCAACCAGGCTGAACTGCTTGCAACCGCAAAGACCAAGGACTGAACAACAAAGACGAGGAGGCCGCAATGAGCAATGCCCAGGCGGTAAGGACAGGGATCGAGCAGCTGGAGCCCGGTACGTGGCAGGTAGATGCGTCACATTCATCAGTGGAGTTCACGGCGCGGCACCTCATGGTGTCGAAGGTGCGTGGCCGGTTCACCTCCTTCAGTGGCACCATCGAGGTCGCCGAGGATCCCCTCCGGTCGTCGCTGCAGGCGAGCGTCGACCTGGCATCTGTAGAGACCCACGACGAGAAGCGCGACGAGCACCTGCGCTCGGCCGACTTCTTCGACGTGGAGAACCATCCGCAGATGACCCTCGTGTCCACCGGGATCCGCCCGGAGGGCGACGACTACGTGCTCTTGGCGGAGGTGACCGTACGCGGCATCACCCGTCCCGCGGAGTTCCACCTCGAGTTCAACGGTGTGTCGCGCGACCCGTGGGGCGGCACGAGAGCGGGTTTCACCGCTACCACGGAGGTCAACCGCAAGGACTGGGGCCTCGAGTGGAACGTGCCCCTCGACGGCGGTGGCCTGCTGGTGAGCGAGAGGGTCAAGATCACCCTCGAGGTGGAGGCCGTGAAGGCTTGAGACAGCTCGCCCGGGGTTAGCCTCCCCGGCGTGAGGCATGGACGTGCAGCAGTGGTGCTCGCCGTGGCGTTGCTCATGGCGAGCTGCTCCGGTTCAGGTTCCGGGTCCGGTTCGGGCTCCGGCCCCTCCCCGAAGGATTCGGGGCCGGCCGACACCGCCAGTGCCGGTGCGACCACCGGCATGCAGATCCAGGAGTACGCCGTGCCGTCCGGATCGCGTCCTCACGACGTGGCGCCGGCCCCCGACGGGACGGTGTGGTACACGGCGCAGCGGACGGGCGAGCTCGGGCGCCTCGACCCGCGCACGGGCAGCGTCACGTCGATACCCCTCGGGAGTGGATCGGCGCCGCACGGGGTGATCGTCGGACCCGACGGGGCACCTTGGGTGACCGACAGCGGACTCAACGCCATCGTGCGGGTGGACCCTTTCAGTGGAGAGGTCCGCCGCTTCCCTCTTCCCGCCGACCGTCCCGATGCCAACCTCAACACCGCCGTCTTCGACGCCGGCAAGGACGCCAAGAGCAGGGTCCTGTGGTTCACCGGGCAGAGCGGCGTCTACGGCCGCCTCGAACCGTCGTCCGGGCGGGTCGAGGTGTTCGACGCCCCTCGCGGCCGAGGACCGTACGGCATCGCCGCCACGCCCGACGGCGCCGTGTACTACGCGTCCCTCGCCGGGAACCATGTGGCCCGCGTCGACGTGGCCACAGCTCGGGCCACCGTCCTCGAGCCCCCTACGCCCGGCCAGGGAGCGCGTCGGGTATGGCCCGACTCCCGCGGCCGCGTCTGGGTGAGCGAGTGGAACGCGGGAAAGGTGGCCATGTACGAGCCGGGCACGGGCCGCTGGCGTGAGTGGCAGCTGCCCGGCTCCCGTCCCCTGGCCTATGCGGTCTATGTGGACGAGGCAGACCAGGTCTGGCTGAGCGACTTCGGGGCCAACGCCCTGGTGCGCTTCGATCCCACCCGGGAGACGTTCGAGTCGCTGCCGCTGCCCAGCACCCCCGGCAACGTCCGCCAGATCCACG
>JADDQT010000467.1 GCA_016781225.1 Actinomycetota bacterium | reverse complement strand
GAACGATCGTGGTCCAGACGCGCGTGCCGGACCACGAGGTGCTGGACGCCGCCGTCCACGCCGACCCCGGACGCCTCACCACCGCCGAGTTGGGCCGCCGGAAGGCGCTGCGGCTGCCGCCCTTCACGGCCCTGGCCGAGGTGTCGGGGCCCGACGCGGCAGCCATGGTGGCCTCCCTGCCTCCCTCGCTGCAGCGGATGGGCCCCGACGGCGACCGCTGGCTGGTGCGGGCCCCGAACCACACGGTCCTGTGCGACGCCCTGGCGTCGGCCGGGCGCCCGGCCGGCCGGGTGCGAGTCGTGGTGGACCCCACCCGCGCCTGAGGCAGTGCCCCAATGGCGGGTCGGTAGCCTGAGACCAATGGCCATACACCCCATCCGCACCTACGGCGACCCTGTGCTGAAGGTGCGCTGTCCCGAGGTCACCGAGATCGACTCCGGCCTGGTGACTCTGGTCGGCGACATGATTGAGACCATGTACGACGCTCCCGGAGTGGGCCTGGCCGCCAACCAGATCGGCGTGCAGAAGCGGCTCTTCGTCTACGACGTCGGTGACGGCCCCCAGGTGGTCATCAACCCCGTGCTCAGCGGGCACGACGGCGAGTGGACATACGAGGAGGGCTGCCTGTCGGTACCGGAGCTGTACTGGCCCATCGCCCGCCCGAAGCAGGTCCACCTGACGGGGATGGACCTCGACGGCAAGGAGATTTCCCGGGACGGCGACGAGCTGCTGGCGCGGGTGTTCCTGCACGAGGTCGACCATCTCGACGGCACCGTGCTCGTCGAGCGCCTGGACCCGAAGCACAAGAAGGAAGCCCTGCGCACCTTGCGCAACCGCGCTCTCGACGCCGAGGCCCACTGACGCCTCCACCGGCGCGTCGCAGGATCGCCTTCCTCGGTACGCCCGAGGCCTCCGTACCCACGCTGCGGGCGCTGGTGGCCGCAGGACACGACGTGGCCCTGGTGGTCACCCGACCCGACCGCCGGCGTGGACGGGGCGG
>JADDQT010000239.1 GCA_016781225.1 Actinomycetota bacterium | reverse complement strand
ACGGCTGTTCAGCCGACCTTGAGATAGCGGCGGAGTGCTTCGCGCACGACTTCGGAGGCGGTGGTGTCGTCGGCAGCGGCCCGGTCATCCAGTGCTTGAGGTAGCTCCGGATCGAGACGCACCGGAGGGAGTCCGCCGGTCCTGAGCCCATCGCGGGTCGTACTGGCCTGCGGTTGAGCTTCGTGGTGTCGAGTCCTTCCTCGGCTTCCTTGGCCATTTGAGCGAGCACATCGTCGGTCAACTCAACGCCGGCCTTGCTCCGGCCGTGAGACTTGCTGTTAGGCATCGCTGTCCCCTTCACCGCGGGGCGGTTTCGCTTCGCCGGAGCGTCGCCGTTACGGGGCATGCAGAAGTGTTGAGCCAGGCGGCCGCCGATGGGCACTTGCTCGCGGTGGCGGCCCGGCCGTGCTGAGGTGTGGATGCCATCCCACTTGCCGCGCTCTGCCAGCGACACTTCGTCGTCGTGGTCGGCCGAACGAGTGCTGCGCCACAGCGGGTCCGAGGCCTGTGCCGCGTCCTCGACCGCAAGGCCGCCGACCGTGGCCAGCATGACTGGTCGCTATAGGGTCAACTCGCGCACGGCTTCTCAGAAGTCCGAGGCTTCTCATTCGGTACCGTCGCCCAGCGCTCGATTGCCTTGCCAAGCTCATCGGTCGTCACCGGCTTGGTCACATAGCCGTCCATGCCCGCCGCCAGGCACCTTTCCTCATCGCCTTTCATGGCGCCTGCGGTCATGGCAACAATAGGGGTCTGGCGAGCTGGCCCCTTCAGGGCGCGGATGGCCGCCGTCGCCTCGTAGCCGTCCATCTCTGGCATTTGCACATCCATGAAGACGAGGTCGTAGGGGATGCGAGACACGGCCTCGACCCCCTCCGCCCCATTGGCGGCGAGGTCGACCCGGTGTCCCAGGGTCTCGAGCATTCGGGCCGCCACCTTCTGGTTCACCACGTTGTCCTCGACCACCAACACGTGCCTCGCCACCTCGGTCGTCCTGGCGACGTGGGCATGTCCCCGATCATGGGTCACGGTGGCCGGCGCCATACCCAGCACCGCGGTGAGGGTGCGCTGCAGCGACCATTGGCGAACGGGCTTGGTCAGGTAGGCGTCGACGCCCGCCTGGCGGGCGGCCGCCGCCTCGCCCTCCTGCACCGATGAGGTCAACAACACGACGCGCATCCCGGTAAGGACCGGGTCGGCCCTGATGGTCCGCGTCAGTTCGATCCCGTCCATACCCGGCATGTGGAAGTCGACCACGGCCACGTCGGCCAGGCGGCCCTCTTGGGCGTCGGCATGTAGCAGCCGCAGCGCCTCGGCTCCGTCCCTGGCGGTGACGGGGATCATGTCCCAGAACCGCAAGGTGTGCTCCAAGATGGCCCGATTGGTGTCGTTGTCGTCCACCACCAGGACGAGTCTCCCCGCCAAGCCAGTCGTCGAGCGGGTGGGCGGGGGCGCTGGTCGCTTCTCGAGCCGCGCCGTGAACCAGAAGGTGCTGCCCTTGCCCACATCGCTCACCACCCCCATGTCGCCACCCATGAGCTCCACCAGCTGCTTTGAGATGGCCAGCCCCAGCCCCGTTCCGCCGTAGCGGCGAGTGGTGGAGGCGTCGGCCTGAGAGAAGCTGGCGAAGAGCCGGCCCTGGGTCTCGGGGGCGATGCCGATGCCGGTGTCGCAGACGTCGAAGCGCACCACGACCGCATCGCTGTCGTCATGGACGAGGGCCCGAGCCACAACCTCGCCCTCGTCGGTGAACTTCACGGCGTTGCTTACGAGGTTGAGTAGTACCTGACGCAGCCGCCCTGGGTCGCCTCGTGCGCCAGGGGGCAGGTCGGGGTCCACGAGGGTGGCCAACTCCAGGCCCTTGTCGTGGGCCGGGCCCGCCATGAGGTCCGCAACCTCCTCCACGGCGGTGCGAATGTCGAAGTCAACGACCTCGAGCTCCATCTTTCCGGCCTCGATCTTGGAGAAGTCGAGAATGTCGTTGATCACCGTGAGCAAGGCCTCGCCGGAGCGATGGGCAGTCTCGGCGTACTCGAGCTGTTCGGGTAAGAGGTCGGTTCCCAGGAGCAGGCCGGTCATGCCGATGACGCCGTTCATGGGAGTGCGGATCTCGTGGCTCATGTTGGCCAGGAACTCGCTCTTGGCCCGGTTGGCTGCCTCCGCCTCAGCCTTGGCTGCGGCAAGGGCTCTCTCCGCCTCTTTGCGCTGAGTGACGTCGTTGTTGATCTCGAGGATCGCGTCGGGCCTGTGCTCGCTGTCGAGTCGGAGCGACCACCGGCTCGCCACCACGACGCGTCGCCCGTCCTTAGTGGAGAGGACCAGCTCCCCTTCCCAGTGGCCCTTGCTGAGAAGCGCTGCCGTCGACTCCTCCAACGAGGCCGGGAACTCAGTGCCCAAGAGTATGTGCGAGGTCTTGCCTACGGCCTCGTCCCTGCTCCAGCCGTAGTTCCGCTCCGCCCCCTTGTTCCAGAGCGTGATGGTGTCGTCGATGTCCCGCACGATGATGCTGTCGTGGCTGAGGTCGAGGAGATCGGCTTGCTCCCTCAGTGACGCCGCCAGGCGGGCCTCTGTCTCGCTGCCCCGCACCCGCTCGAGAGCCAGGTCGGCCAAGGCCCCGAGCGAGCGCACCAACTCCACCTCGTCGGTGCCGAAGAACGGGGCGTAGGGGCTGGCCCACACCCGGAGGCGGCCAAAGGAAAAGTCGAGCTCGACGGTCGCGGCACGCTTGAGTCGATCGGGGGTGACAGCACCGAGGTCAGCAGGGCTCTCCGCCGTCGAGTTGGCAACGTAGCACCCGAGCAGTCGTCCCTCGCTGTCCACCAGCTCCGCGGCCGAGCCCCCGACGATCTCGACGGCGTGGATGCACACGTACTTGCCCACCTCCTGTTGCCGCCTGGCCATCATGAGGTTGTCGAGGCCTGTGCGCAGGGCCTCCTCGGCAGGACGGCGCCATGCCATACGCAGGACACGCGGGGGCCACAAGCCGATGGCGAAGAGCAGGTAGCTCGCCAGCAGGAAGAAGCGGTAGGCCACGTCGAGGCCCGGCGGACGGTCGCTGGGACCGGCGGCCATGAGGATCGCCAGGCCCAGGCATAGCGAGGCCACGCTGAGGGTCCGCATGCGGTAGCGGGCCACACTCGGCTGTCCATGACCTGCTGCCCACAGCCGGATGGCCACGAGGGCGGACAGGGCGAGCCAATGGCCGACTGCGCCTGCAATGTAGGCGCTGGCCCAAGCTGGCCGTGGACCGTCGTTCCCATAGGGAATCCCGGGGAGCAGGATCGTCCAGGCGACCACGATGGCGGTGAGCGAGTCGACGAGCCGTCCGAGCCTTGGAGGCAGCGGGCTGAAGGAGGTGGCGAAGCGGTACAAGAAGTACGGAAAGGAAACGGCAAGGGTCAACGGGACCTTCTCCACCCACGCCAGCAGCTCAGTCGTCAGTGACTCAGGGGCCAAGCGCCGGGCGACAAAGAGCGAAGCCAGCCCTCCAAAGGCGATGGCCACCCAGCCTGCCGCCGCCTCGCCGCGCCGTCGCCATTGCCGAGCGGAAGCGACGGCAAGAGCGCACACGGCGGTGTCGCTCACCACGCAGAAGGGACC
>JADDQT010000466.1:503-793 GCA_016781225.1 Actinomycetota bacterium | reverse complement strand
CGCGCTGGATTTGTCCCAGCTGGCCGACGGCCAAGACGTGGGCGCCACCGGGGTGTTCGACCCAATCCTCGAGGGGCGGCGCCTCAGCTTCCGGTCCATCGATGACGGCTTCGAGGACGCCGAAACGAACAGCAGGTGGGACATCTTGGGGCGGGCCACAACCGGGCCATTGGCGGGCAAGGCTCTGACCGCGGTCCCACACGTCGACACCTTCTGGTTCGCCTGGGCCGCCTACCGCCCCGAGACGACGATCGTCTCCCGGTGAGATCCTGGGCCAGCGGGCGGCGCCG
>JADDQT010000466.1:0-348 GCA_016781225.1 Actinomycetota bacterium | reverse complement strand
CGTGGCGCCCACCAGCACGCCGTGCTCGCCGTCGGCCACGAGTTTGACGAACCGCTGGTTGCCGGCCTTGTGGATCCAACCCCTGGCCGAGGATGGGACCCCTGGCCCGCCCGACCTGTATGGCCATGCTCGCCTCTTTGGCCTGGCGCTCAGGCCGGCGGAGCCCACCTCGGGGTCGCTGAGGTGACCCGGGGGACGGCGTGGTAGTCGGCGGGCTGGTGTGGTTGGCCCAGAATGTCACCAGCGGCGACGCGGGCCTGGTACATGGCCACGTGGGTGAAGGCTCCCTTGCCGGTAACGTCGCCCGCAGCCCACACACCGGGAACGACGCGGAGGTGCTCGTCCACG
>JADDQT010000465.1 GCA_016781225.1 Actinomycetota bacterium | reverse complement strand
CCACCCGAGCACCGCCGGCCACGCCGCCGTGGGCTCCGCCTTCGCCGACGCCCTCCGCCGCAGTGGGCCACTGCCGGGCGGCCCGGCATAGCCTGACGTACAGGCGGGCTGCCCTAGAGCACTCGGAGGATCTCGGTTCCCTGCCGCTCGTGACGGGTGAGGGCGCGCAGGATCGCCAGCGGCCCGTGACGAACGGTTGCCACCCCAACCAACGTGTCGATGGCAACGCCATAGGCGTCGGCCGGCACTTCGGGGACACTCAACCCCGCGCTCAGCGCCAAGTCGTCGATATGGATCGTCATCTCGACGAGGCGAGTCTTCAGTTACTCGTCCAACCAAAGCACCCGACCGATAGCCTCGACTCGGCGGTCGCCGGGCTCGGCCGGGAGCCGTGTGGTGAGTCGCTCCAGTGCCGCAAGGGTCCGCTCCACCACAGCGGCGGGGCCATCGACCGCCACCTCCTCGCCCCGCTGGCGCACGCCCGTGTCAACTCGGAGTCCACATCGCTTACGCCTTCGAGGTCCGCGTAGTACTGGACGGCGGTAATGGGCTGCGTGGCGGTGACGGGCGCGTCGAGGTACCACTCCACCTGAAGGCCGAGCGAGCCAGGTGGCCGGCCAAGCCTCCTACGGCAAAGTGAGGCAGCACGCTCTTGTCCTCCCAACGCTCACTCAGGGAGGGGTCCGCCACGAGCTCGGCCGTGACCCTTGCGACCTGGAGGTACAGGTTCCGCATGCACACTTCGTAGCCGCTCTGCTCGGCACCGCGGCGCGGGCCGTGCACGAGGAGTCGCTCCTCGACCTGCTCGTCGCCGACCTAGGGTAGGTGGCCCCCCGTGTCAGATCGAGGCGACGGCGACCGCCTCGGCGTGTGCTCCTAGGCGGCTCAGGTCGGCGGCGTCCGTCGTGGCGACAATGGCTCCGCCGGTCAGATCGGCCACGGCAACGATGAAGGCGTCGACGGCCAGGTCTGAGCCGGCCTTGGCTGCGCCCAGGAGTTGTCCGGCG
>JADDQT010000238.1 GCA_016781225.1 Actinomycetota bacterium | reverse complement strand
TGTAGTTGATGTTGCGGTTGGCCACCCAGGTCACGGTGTCTCCCACCGCCTCCCGCCGCAGGTCGTCGGCCACCGCGGCCACCGCCTCGACCTCGGGACCACGGGCCGAGAACAGCGTCGTGATCTCCTCTACGCCGGCCTCTTCCCCTGCCTGCACGCCGTCCAGCACCGCCGCCACCGCGCCCCGAGCGCTCCGGCGGGGCGACGATGGGCCTCGGGTCCCGAGGATGGCCGGAGGCGCCACATCCGCTCCGGAATGCCATTGCGGGTCGTCGCGCCCCAGGCCCTCGGCATCGCTTCGGTCCATCACCGGGAAGGACATGGCCGGGTCGAGCCAGCGGTTCGGGGCGAGGGCGAACTCGGGATAGACGGTGAGCCTCGGCGCCAGGGCGAACCCGTGCTGCTCGGTGACGACACGCAGGCGATCCAGCTCGGGCCACGGGCGCTCGGGGTTGACGTGGTCGGGCGTGAGCGGCGACACCCCGCCCCAGTCGTCGATCCCGCACTCGATGAGGGAGCCGAAGTCCTCGGAGAGGTTGGGCGGGGCCTGCACGTGCACCTCGGGTGGGAGCACGATCCGGGCGACTGCCACCGACCATCGGTACTCGTCGTCGGGGCAGGGGCGGGCGCGGTGCATGGCCGTGCCCGGCTTGGGCAGGAAGTTCTGGACGATGACCTCCTGCACATGTCCGTGGCGCCGGTGGGAGGCGGCTATGGCCCGCAGGGCACCGAGGCGGTCGCCGCGGGTCTCCCCGATGCCGCACAGGATGCCGGTGGTGAAGGGGATGCCAACTTCCCCGGCCGCTTCCAGGGTGGCCAGGCGACGCTCCGGAGTCTTGTCCGGGGAGCCCTGGTGGCAGGCCAGGCCGGGGTCGAGACACTCGAGCATCATCCCCTGTGAGGCCGTGACGGGGCGCAGCCGCCGCAGCTCGTCGGCGTACAGAGCACCTGCGTTGGCATGGGGCAGCAGGCCGGTCTGGTCGCGGACGAGCTCGCACATGGCAACCAGGTAGTCCACGGTGGAGCGGTAACCGTTCTGGGCGAGCCATTCCGCCGCCGCCGGATAGCGCAGCTCGGGGCGCTCGCCCAGGGTGAAGAGGGCCTCGTGGCACCCGGCTGCCGCTCCCCGCCGGGCGATGTGGACCACGTCCTCGGCCGAGAGGTAGGCGGCCGTCGTTCTGGCCGGTGGCTGGGCGAAGGTGCAGTAGCCGCAGCGGTCCCGACACAGCTGGGTGAGCGGTATGAAGACCTTGGGAGAGAAGGTGATGCGCGAGCCGTGAGCACTGTCACGCACCTCGGAGGCGGCGGCCAGGAGATCCCGGAGCGGCAGGTCGAGGAGGTCGGGTCCCACGGCCGCCACGCTAGGCCCCGCGGCTAGCTGGTCACGACGACTCGTCGTCCTCCTCCGTCTCCGGGCTGAACAGCCAGGGGTCGGTGAGGTCGAGGTAGGTGAGGTCCTCCGCGAGTGAGCGCATCTCGTTCAACCTCTCGCGGACCTCTTCGGGGATCGCCTTGCCCTCTCCCTCTCGAGCGGTGTGCTCGGACGCGAAGTACGCCGCGGTGGTGACGAGGTCGTCGTCCCAGACTTGGACCAGGCCGAGGACCTCGGGCCGCTCCTCCTGCATGGTGGCCATCAGCTCGTCCTGGATCTCGGTGAAGCGGTCCCGATCGCTGACCCGACCCTGCATCACCTGGACGAAGCCGGCGTCGTCGGAGCCGCCTTCGAGAAAGGTGGTGACGTCATCGCTGTCGTGGAAGGTGACGTCCTCGAGGTGCTTGGAGGTCTCCTCCCACCACGAAGCCTGCTCGGAGCGATCGCTGTTGGCGCGTGCCGCCTCCTCCGACTCGAAGCGAGCCAAGGCGATGAATTCGTCGTCGGCGGTTACGCCTGCAGTCGTTCCCAGATAGCCCTCGGCGCCCGGAGCCAGCTCCTCGACCCAGCGGTCGAGTTGCGCCTTGAGCGCGTCGGCGTCGGACGTCTTGGCCTGGATCACCTGAACGAACACGGTCACCTCCGGGGACGGGATCTGTACTTACCGTAGGCGGCCTCTGCCCTTCCCCGCCTCCGCATCGGACACATGCGAGCGGGCCCGAGCGATAATGCGTTCGTGGACGAGCCGCCCGACACCCATCTGGGCGAGCCCGTGGACGGCGGGGGCCTGTTCTGCTCGAAGTGCCAGGCGAAGATGCTCCCCAACTCAGCCTTCTGCTCGAACTGCGGTGCGCCACGGGCAGGCAGCGAGCCCACCCGCGTCCTTCCGCCCGTCGCGCCGCGGCGGCAGGAGGATGTGATCCTCGAGGAGCGTCCGGCCCCCGTGGCGCCGCCCCCGCCGAACACATGGAAGACGGCGGCAGTGATCCTCGCCGTGATCGGGGCGCTGCTCCTGCTGGTGCTGTTGTTCTTCCTGGTCTCGGCCGCCGACGACGACGACCCGCCCGAGACCACGACCACCATCCCGCTCACCACCGTCACCACTCCGGCCACCACGTCACCCACCCGGCCTCCCACCACGCAGAGGCCCACCACGACCACGACGGTGGTCACTACCACCACTGCCCCCACCACCACGTCCACCACGCTCGTTCCCTAGTACAGACCGTCGGAACTACCGGGCATGTTCGCCGAAGGCGAACGACCTGGTTATCGCGATGTTGAGAAGACGAACATGCCCGGTAGTTCCGCATGGCTGTACTAGTAGGGCATGGCGGCCGACGCGGCCAGCACCGAGGCGGCCACGGCTCGGGGGTCCTCCATGGGCCCCAGGTGACCGACCCTGCCGACGACGTCGATCCGCACGTTCTGGAGCCGGCCGGCAAGAAGCTCGAGCTCGCTCCGCCCGACCCTGTCGCTGTGCTCGCCACAGGCGAGCGTTACCGGGCAACGCACCCGGTCGAGATGGCGGAACGCCCGATGGGACAGGCCCTTCTCGTACGCGCGGGCCTCGTTCTCCCCCCGGCACGAGAGACGCACGGTCCCGTCCTCCAGGTCGTCGAAGCCGTGGTCAACGTAGGACCGCAGCGCGTCGGGCTCGAACGCCTGGAAGACCTCCTTCTCCGCGAAGTGGCGGTAGGCGGCGTCCCTCGAGGCGAACACCTCTCGGCGCCTCCGAGCCCGTTCGGGCATCGGGTTCTCGACGCCGGCGGGTGGGGGATCGTCCACCGGAGCGACGATGGGCTCGAAGCAGTAGAGCGACCGGAAGGTCCCCGGTCGACTCTCCTCGGCGAGCAGGAGCAGTGCGGCGCCGCACGAGTGACCCAAGCCGTGGGGCCGGGACAGGCCCAGAGCGTCGACGACGGCTAGGGCGTCCTCGGCCATGCGGTGCCAGTCGAAGCTCTCGTCGACCGCCGTGCCCGAGTCACCGTGGCCCCGCTCGTCGAAGGCAACGCAGCTGAACCGGCTGCGGAGATGGCGGACGACCGGGAGCCAGACGTGGCCGTGGAAGCCGGTGGCGTGGGCCAGGAGAAGGTGGGAGCCATCACCACCGAGGTCATGGGCGGCGATGGCCACGCCATCGCCGGAGATCACCGTGGGCATCGGCCCTTGGCGCTGACCAGCTCGGTGAGCTCGGCGGCGTTGACCACGGCGAAGTCGGCGAAGGCGTTGG
>JADDQT010000237.1 GCA_016781225.1 Actinomycetota bacterium | reverse complement strand
GGGTCTCGGTGACCCTGGGTGCTCCGTCGCTGGCGCCCCTCTGGTACTTCCCCGACGGACTGGCCACCAACGCCATGAGGGAGCGCTTCTCCCTGTACAACCCCGGCCCACGTGAGGCCGAGGTGGCCCTGGAGGTCAACCTGGACGAGGGGGTGGCCGAGCCCTTTGAGATACGGGTCCCGGCCGGGGACCGGGTGACCATCACCTTCAACGACGAGCCGCGGGTACCGAAGGGCGTGGGCCACTCCACCACGGTGCGGTCCATCAACGAGGTACCGGTGGCCGTCACCCGCAGCGTGGAGGCGGACGCTTCGAGCCGGTCGGGCAGAGCCGACACGCTGGGGGCCCGTCGAGCGGCGAAGCGGTGGCTCTTCCCCGCCGGCGGCACGACCGCCACCATCGACGAGGTGATCACCGTGCAGAACGCGGGCACCCAGCCCGCCTCGGTGTCGCTGGCAGGCCTGGCCGGGGGCCAGGAGGTGCCCTTTCCCCAGTTCCAGGGAGTGACCATCGAGCCCGGGCGCCGTCAGGCCTTCCGCATCGGCGAAGCCCTGCGCCGCGCTCCGTTGCCGGTGGCGGTGAACGCCACCTCCGAAGTGGTCGCCGAGCGCGCCGTCTACGTCAACGGCCGCCCAGGGCTGTCCGCCGTCGTGGGCATCCCCTTGGAGTGACCGGCCCCGTACGCCGCCTGGTGGGCCGGAGGAGCGTGGGTTGGACCGGCTGATCGTCGCCGCCGCCCTGATAACCGTTGCTGCCGCGGTGGCATTCCTCCTGCGGCGCCGGCGCCCGGCCCCGCCCACCCAGCCCCGCTGGCGGGTGCCCACACAGCTCGACCGCAGCGAGTTCGAGGGGAATGGGCAGGATTGGCTGGTGGCGGTGTTCACCTCCTCGGCCTGCCAGTCGTGCGAGAGGGCGACGGCGAAGGCAGCCGTGCTGGCGAGTGTCCACGTGGCCTACCAGGAGATCGCCTATCAGGATCGCAAGGACCTGCACGAGCGGTACGGCATCGACGCCGTGCCCACCATCGTCATGGCCGACGGCGAGGGCGTGGTGCGCAAGTCCTTCGTGGGTGTCCCCAGTGCCACCGACCTTTGGGCCGCCTTGGCCGAAGCCAGGGCTCCGGGCACCAGCCCGGAGCCCGACCTGGGCAGGCCGAAGTCATAACCCGAGCAGAAGCCACAGTCAGGCGGCCACCGGCGGCGCCGAAGGCGCCCCCAATGGCTGGCGGAGTAGACAAGATGAGCGCGAGGGCGACCGGCTCAGCCGGGCGCCCGAGCTCGCTAAGACTCGCCGAGCAACCTCTGGTTGCGAGGCGAAACCTCGTCCGAGGCGCTCTGCGCCGAGGGCGAAACAGGGATGGCCTCGGGGTCGGGGCGCCCGTTCGGGGTGGGATCGGCGAACTGGGGCACGGCGTCACCCTCGGGGTAGTCGCGGACCTCCTGGCCGAAGGCCTCGTCGACCAGCCGCTTCACCTCACCGCCGTCGATGGTCTCGCACTCGAGCAGGGAGGCGGCGACGGCGTCGAGGCCCTTGCGGTGCTTGGTGAGCTCCTCGTGGGCCCGCTGCTCCTGGGCCCGGAGGATGCGCTCGACCTCCTCGTCTATGACCCGGGAGGTCTCGTCGCTGTAGTCGCGCGTGTGCATGAGGTCGTCGCCCAGGAACACCGCGCCCTGGGAGCTCCAGGCCATGGGGCCGACGCGGTCGCTCATCCCCCACTCGCGGACCATCTTGCGGGCCAGCTCGGTGTTGCCCACCAGGTCGTTGTTGGCACCCGTGGAGAGATCGTCGTACACCAGGAGCTCGGCCACCCGCCCACCCATACGCACGGTCAGGCTGTCCTCGATGTAGTCGCGCGGGTAGATGTGGCGCTCCTCCATCGGGAGCTGCTGGGTCACGCCGAGGGCCATGCCCGCCGGCAGGATCGTCACCTTGTGAACGGGGTCGGCATGGGGCAGGACGTAAGCCAGCACGGCGTGACCACCCTCGTGGTAGGCGATCCGCTCCTTCTCCTCGTCGGAGAGGGCCAGTGTCTCGCGGCGTTGACCCATGATGACCCGGTCCCGGGCCGCTTCGAAGTCCTCCATGTGCACGGCGTCGGCGTTGCGGCGCACGGCATGGAGGGCGGCCTCGTTGACCAGGTTGCTCAGGTCGGCGCCGCTCATCCCCGGGGTGCCCCTGGCCACCACGGTCAGGTCCACGTCGTCGGCCATGCGCTTGTCCTTGGCATGCACCTGCAGGATCGGGAGCCGTTCCTCGAGGTCGGGGAGGGGGACCACGATCTGGCGGTCGAAGCGGCCCGGCCGCAGGAGGGCGGGGTCGAGAATGTCGGGCCGGTTGGTGGCGGCCATCATCACGATGCCCTCGGTGGTCTCGAAGCCGTCCATCTCCGAGAGCATTTGGTTGAGGGTCTGCTCGCGCTCGTCGTGGCCACCGCCGAGGCCGGCTCCTCGCTTGCGCCCGATGGAGTCAACCTCGTCCACGAAGATGATCGCCGGGGCCTGCTTGCGGGCGGTCTGGAACAGATCCCTCACCCTGCTTGCGCCCACGCCGACGAACATCTCCATGAAGTCGGAGCCGGTGACCGACATGAACGGCACCCCCGCTTCCCCGGCCACGGCTCGGGCCAGCAGGGTCTTGCCCGTCCCGGGAGGCCCGACGAGCAGGACCCCCTTCGGGATGCGGGCGCCGATCTCCTTGAAGCGGTCCGTCGACTTGAGGAAGTCGACGACCTCGTTGATCTCCTGCTTCACGCCCTCGTAGCCGGCCACGTCCCCGAAGGTCGTCTTGGGGCGCTCGGTGGTGTACACCTTGGCCTTGGACCGCCCGATGGACATGATCCCGCTCATCTGGCCCTGGGCCCGGCGATTCATCCACATGAAGAAGCCGATGAAGAGGGCCACCGGGAGCAGGAACGGGATCAGCGCGGCCAGAAGGTTGGGCTGGGTGTTGGAGAAGTCGAGATCGCGCACCTTCTCGCGGAGGAGGGCGTTGTCGGGGTCGGGCAACGGTCGAGGTCCGTCCACCGTGAACGACTCCCCGTTGGAGAGCTCGCCGGTCACTCGGCCGGTGTCGTTGTTGACCTCGGCCTTGACCACCTTGCCTTCGCTGACCCGGCGGGTGAAGTCGCCGTAGCTCAGCGGCGTCCGGTTCTTGCCACTGAACAGAGGGGGCAGCACCAACACCGCCAGAACCAGGGCGAACAGGGCGATCATGGCCCACCGGAACGTGGGCTCCTGGCCCGAGCCCATGCCGAGTGGCCGGTTCGGTCGGGGGCGGTCGGGCGGGCGGGAGGAGTGGTCGTCCGGCTGAGGGCTCATCGGCACCGTGCGAAGACCCTCGCGGCGGGGATGGGTCCCGGGCATGTGGGCCCGGGGAGAATGGGCATGCGCCAATGCTACGCGGCGTGGAGCTCCGGCGGCCTACACCCCCGGTACGCTCTGGCGGCCATGAGTGACGAGCCGGCCGCCGGAGACCGGTCGTCCACCGAGCGTCCGGTCCGATGGGGCCTGGGAGAGGCCGTCACCGGTTACCTCGTGGCCTTCGTGCTGCTCAACGTGGCGGCGGGCATCTGGT
>JADDQT010000236.1 GCA_016781225.1 Actinomycetota bacterium | reverse complement strand
ACCGCGGCTTCGAACCCGCTCTCCCTACTTGAACGCGTAGGGCCACTTACGCTGACGGTGCATGTCGGCTCCCATCCGGGCCTCTCCTGGCGCTCCAACAGTCCTCAGCGGCCCTCGAGAACAGGCATCCGCCGAAAATAAGTTCGGCTGTCAGAGCGCTGTGCAATCACCCTTCTGGAGCCAGCTAGAGCAAAATAGGAGTCACAATCAGTTCCGAGCCCCTGTAGCTCAGCGGATTAGAGCGGCTGCCTTCTAAGCAGCGGGTCGCAGGTTCGAATCCTGCCGGGGGCGCCGTGTGATGTCTCGGGACATCGTGCACAGATGTCCTCCCACATCATTCACACTATAAGCGAGAGCTGGTAGTCCCGAGCCGTCGAGCCGTAGTGGTGAGGCGCCTCGCCGCCACCTTCGCTCGCCGAGCGCGGCTGTGAATGATGAACTGGCGCCATGGCGGACGAGGACACCGGCGAGCGGCAGGCGGCGACGCATGTGACCGACAACCGGAAGTCACTTGGCGTGGCTTTGTCGGGCGGCGGGCATCGAGCGACGCTCTGGGGCCTCGGCGCGCTGCTCTATCTGGTCGACGCCGGAAAGGGTCCGGATATCGCCTGCGTCTCTTCTGTATCCGGTGGATCGCTGGCCAATGCGTGGGTCGGCTTGCGCGTCGGCCTTCACTCGGTGACGCCCGCCGAGCTGCGCAAGGAGGCGCGGCCCGTAGCAGTGGCCGCGGCCACCGGAGGCACCGTCTGGGCGGCACCGCTTACCTTCGCGTACCTCGCTCTGGTCGCTGTCATCCTGGTCGCGGCCATCGCGCTCTCGTTCCCCCTCGAGGGCTGGACGCTGGCGACGACATGGATCGCCGCCCTTCTGGCGGTTGGGTGGCCCGCACAACAGCGGGCATGGGTTTCTGCCAAGGCGTTCGACAGGGTGCTCTTCAAAGGTGCACTTCTCGCCGATCTTCGCGCCGGTGTCGACCACGTCATCTGTTCGTGCGATGTCCAGTCCGCCGAGCAGGTGTACTTCTCGGGGCGGTTCCGCCTGCTCGTATCGACACGGCTGGGGCAGTCCCGGAACGCTGGCTCTCTCCAGGGCCGTACAGGCGTCAGCCTCTCTGCCCGGCGCCTTCTCGCTTGCGTCGCTACCTACTGCACCTCACGGATTCAAGGGTGGAGACCAGACAGACGTGAAGCGCCTACTACTGACCGATGGTGGCGTCTACGACAACATGGGCACGGAGTGGCCGTCGAACGTGGAGGCCCGGAACAAGCGTTGGCAAACCTTCACGCCCGGGCTTCAGTCGCCTGACGAGCTGGTCGTCGTGAACGGCTCAGCCGGACTGGGCTGGACCCCTCGCCGTTCGGTGCGTCTTCCGCTGATAGGTGAGTTCACCACGCTGCTCGCCGTGAAGGACGTGCTGTACGACCAGACGACCGCCACTAGACGCAGGGGCTTGTTGCGCCGGTTCTGGCTGGCTGACATGCGTCCGGGGGCCAGATCTCCGGAGCCGCTGCTGGAGGGGTGCATGGTGCAGATCGACCGTTCCCCGTTCGCCCTTCAAACGACTTCGCCAGCGGAAACGATGCCAAGGCGGAGCGGGCCAAGGCGTCCCTTGGCCACCTGGTGACGAGGACCAGGAGGCCTGGGATGCGATCGCTTCCGAGAACCAGGGCGTGAAGACCGCTCTGTCGCGCATCGGCCCAAACCGCTCCGCGCTGCTGCTCCGTCACTCGTACGCGCTCACCATGGTGAATGCGCACGTCCTGCTGAACTACCCGCTGCATCCGCTGCCAACTGTGGCCGAGCTGGAGGCTTGGGTTTCGTAGCCCAGCATGCCGGGGCCTGGCCCGCTGTCAGACGGTGATCTCGAAGAACGCCTTGTCGTCGTCGAGGACCTTCACCTCGATGTCGGGATGCGAGTCAGCGGCGGTGCGAGCCTCGCGTATCGCCGCTGCCATGGCCTGGCGTTTGCTCGGCGCAGTCCGCTCCGGCGAGCAGTTGAACCACAAGGTGAAGGGCCGGGGATCGACGTCCAAGCGGGTGTCGACGATCGTCTTCACGACGGACGGATCAGGATTGTGGTGGGCGCCGTCGCCGCAGAACACGTAGTGGTCGGCGAGGACCCTCTCAGCGAACTTCCGGCTGAGGTTGAACTCCGAGCCGTGATGCTGCACCTTGAGGACGTTGCAGGCGAACCGGCCGTCGGCGATTCGCCCTGCCGCTTTCAGGCCTTCCATGATCTCCTCTTCGGCGGCGTCGCCGGTAAGGAGACAGGTGCGGCCCCTCTCCTCGGCGAGAAGGGTGATCGACGCCCGGTTCGGGGGTGTCACCTTCCTCGGATCGGCCTCCTCGATCATCCTGGCGGCGTTGACCAGCGAGGTGGCGAGCTCCTCCCTCTGGGTCCGCTCGGCGGCCAGGGCCCTGGCCAGTTCGCCCGCCCCGAGAGCGGCACTGAGGGCCGTGGCCGCCCTCTCTTCAGCGGGCTGTGAGGTGGACGTCACCGATCCTCCGGCCGGCTTGTCGGCCAGCCACTCTCGCCACTCGTCACGCAGCGCCTCGAGGTGGCTCTGGGCCGGTCCGATCACCGTGAGCATCGTCTTGCCGAGCCTCTCCACGTGAGGCGGGTCGCGTAGCAGGACCAGCTCCTTGAACGGCTTGTTGCGAGGGATGGGCGTGGCCTCGTCGACGATCCGCCGCAGCTCGATTCCTTCGGGGATGCTCTGCGCCAGCTCCTCAACGGCGTCGAACATGTCGAGGGCGGCCGAGGGCAAGCTCGACGCGTCGAGCACCGCCGCATCTCGGACGTCTAGGACCTGGGTGGCGAACGCCTCGATGGGTTCTGCGAGATCCTCCAGCTGGGCCCGCCAGGAGTTGTGCCACACCTTCTTGATGGTCGGCGGCCGATCCCACTTCGGCCTCCGGAGTCCGGAGTTGCCGCCGTCTGTGACCTGGAAGTCGAACACCGTCCATTCTGCGACGACTTCCATGAGCCAGAGGATGCCGGAGATGTGGTCGGCGTCGATGTGGCTGACCACGACCAGGTCGAGGACCTGATCGGCACCTGCCAGCTGCTTGAGGGTCTCGAACGTCTGAGCGCGGAAGCTCCCGGCACGGCCGCCGTCGATGAGTGCGTGGTGATCGTCGCCCGACGTCAGCAGCAGGCAGTCGCCGTCGGTGGCATAGAACACCTTCAGCTTCACAACTGGCTGCTCTCCCGCGCTTTCTTGTAGACGGCTGCCTGCTCGACGCAGGCTGCGGCGTCGATCACACCGAAACCCAAGTCGTTCCGCCAGGCAAAGTCGTGCCCGGCGAGGGGGGTCGACGTCGTTCGAATGATGCCCAGGATCTGTGCCGAGGTCAGACGCGGCGCGATGGCGAGCATGAGCGCGGCCACCCCACACACGTAGGGGCTGGCCATGCTCGTGCCGGTCATGGCCATCCACGGTCGGGACCGCTCGAAGCCGCGCGCCGCCACGACATCGGTGCCGTCCGCGCCGATGTCGGGCTTGAACCGGCCATCCCGGGTAGGACCCCGACTGGAGGTGACGTGCGGCGCGTTGCGGGCGAGGTCGACGTTGGCGACCGACAAGACTCGTTCGGCGCACGCAAGGGAGTTGATCATCCGGTCGGCGGTGTAGGAACCGGGCCCGAAATAGGAGGGATAGCGCCACACCCTTCCTCCCGGCCGGGCGAGGGG
>JADDQT010000038.1 GCA_016781225.1 Actinomycetota bacterium | reverse complement strand
CAGCGGCTGGTTGGTGCTGCCGGTGCTCACCTTCGTCGGGCTGGCGGGCAACCCCGAGCTTCGCCGCATGGCCCCTGGTGCCGCCGGGACCGCGCTCGGCGTCGCCTTCTCCACGCTGGTCCTCCTGGCAATCGTGCTCACCATGGCCTCGAGCCGGGGCTTGAATCGGTTGGCCGGCTCCGACCGGGGGTGGCGCCGGTTCACCGGCGCCGTGCACCTGGGTCTCGAGCGCTTCCGCCGTGCGCCGGGCCTGGCCTTCGAGGTCCTCACCGCCGGCTTCGCCTACCAGCTGGTGGTGGTCCTCGCCGCCTTCGTCGGAGCCAAGGCGCTGGGCCTCACCATCGGGTGGACGGCCATGCTCGCCTTCTTCCCCGTGGTGGCCATCGTCCAGGTCCTCCCACTCACGGTGAGCGGTCTGGGCACCCGTGAGGCGGCCCTCATCTTCTTCCTGCACCCCTTCGGCGTCCCCGACTCCCACGCCTTCGCCCTCGGGCTGCTCCTGTACACGGTCAACCTGGCCGTAAGCCTCCTGGGAGCTCCGGCGTTCGCCATCGGCAACCGGTCGGACCGGGCCGTGGCGCACGGGTGACGCCCGAAGCGCTCCCGACCTCGCCTGAGCACCCCACCTCGCCCGACCTCCGATCCTCGACCAGGCCCCGGGCTCGTTTGCGCTGGTGGCGAGAGGTCCTCTACGTCGCCGCCTTCTACTCCGTGTACACCCTCATCCGGAACCATGGCGTGGCCAGTGGCTCCGGTGCGCAGGCGTTCGAGCACGCCACGCAGGTGATCCACGCCCAGCGCTTCCTCGGCATCGCTCACGAGCAGAGCATCCAGGATCTCTTCATCGGCTGGAAGCCATTCATCTCCTTCTGGAACGTCTTCTACGGGACCGCCCACTTCGCCGTCACCGTGGGGGCCCTCGTCTACCTCTTTCGGCGGATGCCCGAGCGGTACCCGCTGTGGCGCAACACCCTCGCCTTCACCACGGCCCTGGCCCTGCTGGGCTTCGCCCTGTACCCGCTGATGCCCCCTCGGCTGCTCCCCGAGGTTTACGGGTTCGTGGACACCCTGCGGGTGGTTGGTGGCCTTTGGTCGTTCGAGTCAGGGGCAGTGGCCAAGGTGTCCAACCCCTACGCCGCCATGCCCAGCCTCCACATGGCGTGGTCGGGCTGGTGCGTCTTCGCCCTGCTACCCGCCTTCAGCAGGCCCTGGGCGAGGCGGGTCACGGCGGTCTACCCACTGCTCACCCTCTTCGCCGTGGTGGTGACCGCCAACCACTACTTCCTGGACGCCGTGGGAGGCGCCGTCGTGCTGGCCGCCGGCTTCGTGCTGGCCCGTTCCTTCACCCGCTGGACCGACGCCAGGGGCACGGAGGGCCGACGCCCCCGGAACGTGTCGGTGCCCTAGGCTGCTCGTCCGCCTCCGCAGCCCAGCCGCACCATGATCGAAGCAGACCCCGTCGCCTTGCCTGCTTTTCCGTCTTCCCTCAACCACATCGCTGAACGGGTAGAGGCGCGCCTCGACGCCCTGCTGCGCGACGAGACGGAGCGCTGGGCGGGCCTCGACCCCAGCCTCGAGCAACCCATGAGCGCCATGCGTCGGCTGGTGCTCTCGGGCGGCAAGCGCCTGCGGCCCGCCTTCTGCTACTGGGGCTTCGTCGGCTCGGGGGGTGATCCCGAGGACCCGGCCGTGGTCGACGCCGGCGCCGCCCTGGAGCTGCTGCACACCTTCGCCCTCATCCACGACGACGTGATGGACGGTTCCCCACTCCGCCGGGGCTTCGACACCGTCCACACCTGGTTCGAGACACGCCACAGCGTCGAGGGCTGGCGTGGGGAGGGCCGTCGCTTCGGCGAGGGCGTGGCCATCCTCGTCGGGGATCTGGCCTTCGTGTATGCCGACCAGCTGATGGGCGACGCTCCCAGGGCCGCCTGGGACGTGTTCACCGAGTTGCGCCTCGAGGTCAACGTCGGCCAGTACCTCGACCTCGTGGGCACGGCCAAGGGGGGGACGCTGCGGGGCCAGGCGGGCGTGGACCAGGCTCGCCGCATCGGCCAGTACAAGTCGGGGAAGTACACCATCGAGCGGCCACTGCACCTCGGTGCCGCCCTGGCCGGGAGGCTGGACGACCTGGAGGCTCCTCTCTCGGCCTACGGGGCGCCTCTGGGTGAGGCGTTCCAGCTCCGCGACGATCTGCTGGGCGCCTTCGGCGACAGCGCCGTCACCGGCAAGCCCGTGGGCGAGGACCTCCGCGAAGGCCGGCCCACGGCGCTCTACGCCTACGCCGCCGGAAGCGCCGACGGGGCGGCGGCCAAGCTGCTGGCCGACCGCTTCGGCGCCTCCGACCTCACCGACTTCGAGGTTGCGGAGCTGCAGGAAGTGCTCGAGGAGACCGGAGCCCGCCGGAAGGTGGAGGCGGCCGTGGACCGGCTGGTGGCCGAGGCCCTGGCCGCCATAGACGACGCCCCTGTCCTTCCCGAGGCGAGGGCGGAGCTGGTCGAGCTGGCCTCCTACGTGGCCGCCCGGGATCACTAGAGCCTGTACTGGCGAGCGCCCTTGCGGCCGCCCTGCTGCGACTGGGACGCGCTACTGGGCGGGCGTCGCCGGGGCCTGCCGGGGGGCGAGGGTTCCCGGATCGCCTCCCAAGCTCTCGAGAAGCCGGTTGTACTCCCGCACCCTCCGGTTGTGTGCGTCCGCGGCACGGTTGTGCTCTCGCACCAGGGCGTTGATCCTGGGCACAAGCGCGTTGTATGCCCGAATATTGTCGGCCGACCGCAGCTGCTGCATCTGCCGCCGGATGGAACCGATCTGGCCCTCGAGCTGGTCTAGACGTGACCGCAGACCGCAGATCTCCTGTTCGGGGTTGCCGAGGGTTCGATCGTGCGCCGACACCACCAGCTGGCGGTTCGAGAAGTAGCGGTTGAAGTGAGACTGCAGGCCTGGCGGGAGGACCGCGAACTCCGTGGCGAGGACCGAGTGCAGCTCGCTCAGCCTGTCGCTGCCAACCCGATCCGCATAGGCCCCGAGGTTGGTGTCGACCCTGCACTTGTCGAGCTGGGGCAGGGCCGCCTCCAACTCGCGATCGATCCTGATGCGACCGTCCGGGGGGAGCTTCTCGTACGCCGCGTGCAGCATCTCGTGGGCGGCGGACACGTAGACGAGGTCGTGGGCGTCGGGCCTGTCGATACGGAGGAGGCGTATCTGCGTCCTCGTCGAGCACCCGGACGAGAGCCCACCCGTCTGGCAGTCCTTCACCACCAGGAAGCAGCCGAGCGTGTGGGCCCCCGACTTGTTCCTGCAGTTGCTCCCGAACTCGATCGAGGACTCTATCCGGGGCCGGGCGTCCAGGAACAATGTGCGCGCCTCAGCGGTCATCGAGGTCCGGTCCATCAGGTCGACGATCTCCGCAGGCGGAGGCGGAGGTGGTGGTGCGGTCTGGGCCGTAGCCCCGTCGTCACCGTTCTGGTTCGAGTCACCGTTGCCCGATGAGCACGCCCCGGCCAGCATGACCAGCGCCGCCGACACCAGCACCAGCCGGCGGGCGCGCCACCTCACCCGCACGTCGTGAGCGAGGACCCACTCGCCGTCGCCGCGCCGCGGCGCTTGTCCGCCCATTCCCGGAGAGCTCGCACAAGCTCGTCGTTCTCCGAAGGGTTGTCCATCACGAAGTCCATGCGCACGCACGTGCGCCCCCCGTCTCGCCAGGCGACGTAGCGGTCGCCGCCCCAGCCATCGGCGGCAAGGCGGGCCCCGCTGTCGGAGAGCTCCGAGCGGAGCATCAGGAAGAGGAAGAGCTGGCCGATCTCCCCGTCGTCGAAGGCAGCTCCGTCGGCCCTCGGCACGGGGACGGCCAGGGGCTTGTCGTCGTCGAGGTAGCGGCGAGGGTAGATCACCTGCTCCGTGCTGGCCGGGGGCTTGGCGTAGGCCGCGTCCAGGCGGCCGTTGCCTCCGGCCCTGAGGAGCGCCGACACCACCTCGGGCCCGTAGACGTAGGGGAAGCCGATGGCGAACTGCAGCACCGGCGGCACGTTGTCGGGGATCTTGCCGGCCTGGGCTCTCTCCTCCCTGCGAGCCCGGGCTCGCTCGTCCGCCGGCAGTGACCGCAGATAGGCATCCTCGATGCGCAGGGCGCTTCCTTCGACGAGGGCCGCGAAGCCGTAGTCGGCCTCGTCACCGAGGTCCTTGCGGTCGAGGTTGAACCGCTGGTCCTCGAGTGCGTGGGTCAGCTCGTGGGCGAGGGTCACGCGCACGGACGGGGTGATCTCCTCCCCTCCCCGCACCACGAGCTCGTCGGTCTCCGGATCGTAGAGGCCCGCGATGCCGGCGCCGGCGAACTCCTGTAGCGCCTTCATCAGGTCCACGTCCCGACCGAGCAGCCGCATCGCTCGGAGGATGGCCTGCGATTCCTCGATCTCCTTGCGGTCCTCGTCGTCGATCTCGGTCACCTTGGCCCTGAAGGCGGCCTCGTCGAGGATGCTGACCTTCACGGGTGCCTTGAACGTGAGGCCGCGCTCGCGCTCGACGAAGCCCTGGATCTGGCGGACGAGCACTTGAAGGGGGGACTCCGGTGCCGGCACCGCAGCCGTGGTCGAGGACGATTCCGGTGCCGCAGGGGAGGAAGTCGTGGTCGGCGGGCCGACAGCCTCCTCGGACGAGTCGGCCCAGTCGAAGGCGAGGGTCATGCCGCCGAGGACCAGCAGGAGGGCTGCAGGCAGCACCAGCACCACTAGTGGACCAGCCCGGCGGCGCATGGCCCAAGTGTGCCAGCCCATTGGTCGGGCAGGAGCGCGAGCATGGGACCGTGCGCGTCGTCGTCGTCGGAGCCGGCCTGGGTGGCCTGTCCGCCGCCTGCCATCTCGCCGGCCGGGGTCACGAGGTCGTCGTGCTGGAGCGGGAGGCGGTGCCCGGTGGCAGGGCGGGCCTCCTCGAGCTCGCTGGTTACCGCTTCGACACCGGACCCACGGTGCTCACCATGACCGGCGTCCTGGCCGGCGTGTTCGCCGCCGCCGGAGCGGACCTCGCCGATCACGTCTCCCTCGTCCCGGTGGATCCGATGTACCGGGCCTGCTTCGCCGACGGAACCGAGCTGCGGGTGCGCCAGGGCCGGGAGCCCATGCGGGAGGAGATCCACCGGGAGTGCGGTGCACGAGAGGCCGCGGCGTTCGGACGGTTCTGCGACTGGCTGACGGAGCTGTACCGGCTGGTGATGCCCAACTTCATCGACCGGAACTTCGACTCGCCGCTGGACCTGGCCTGGCCGCTGGCGCCCCTGGTCGACCTCGTGCGCCTCGGCGGCTTCCGCACTCTGGTCAAGGTCGTGGAGTCGTACTTCTCCGACCAGCGTCTGGTGCGGCTCTTCTCCTTCCAGGCCATGTACGCCGGGCTGTCGCCCTACCAGGCACTGGCCACGTACTGCGTCATCACCTACATGGACACCGTCGAGGGCGTGTACTTCCCGATGGGCGGCATGCACGCCGTCAGCAGAGGCCTGGCCACCGCCGCCGAGAAGGCCGGTGCCTCGTTCCGGTTCGGCTGCTCGGTTGACCGGGTGCTGCGGCGCACGGGCACCTCCGGCCCGGTCACCGGGGTGCGGCTGGAGAGCGGCGAGGTGGTGACGGCCGACTCCGTGGTCCTCAACCCCGACCTGCCCGTGGCCTACCGGACCCTCCTGCCCGAGCTGCAAGCGCCTAGGACGGCGAGGCGCGGCAACTACTCGCCCTCGTGCGCGGTCTGGCTGGCCGGCGCCAAGGGGCGCCTTCCTGCAGGGGCGACGCATCACAACATCCACTTCGGTACCGAGTGGGAGACGGCCTTCGACGACCTGCTGGAGCGGGGCATGCTCATGCCCGATCCTTCGATTCTCGTCACCAGCCCGTCGTTCACCGACCCGTCGCTCGCCCCCGAGGGCCGCACCTCGCTCTACGTGCTCGAACCGGTCCCCAACCTCGACGGCATCGTGGACTGGGCCTACGAGCGGGACCGACTGAAGGAGGACCTGACCCGCCGCGTGGCACTGCTCGGCTATCCCTCCGACGTAGAGGTCGAGCGGTTCTTCGACCCCTCGGACTGGGAGCGTCAGGGCATGGAGCGGGGTACCCCGTTCGCCCTCAGCCACCGGTTCTTCCAGACCGGCCCCTTCCGCCCGAACAACGTGGTGAGCAAGGTGCCGGGTCTGGTCTTCGTGGGCTCGGGAACCGTACCCGGGGTCGGTGTGCCCACCGTGCTCCTCTCCGGACGCCTTGCCGCTGATCGGGTGGAGGGGAGGCGCCCGGGAACATGAGCCCGCGTCGGCCATGACCGAGCCCGTCACGCTCGAGGACTCCTACGAGCACTGCCGTCTGCTCAACAAGCGCTACGGCACCACCTACTACTGGTCCACCCACCTGCTGCCACGGGTGAAGCGCCACCACGTGCACGCCCTTTACGGGCTGTGCCGCTATGCCGACGACATCGTCGACGACCTCGGGGCCTCGCCAGCGGCCGAGCGGGAGCGTGCCCTGACAGCGTTCGGAGAACGCTTCTTCGCCGACTACCAAGGCGGCGACTCCGCCCATCCCGTGCTCAAGGCCGTGATTCACACCGTACGGGCGTTCGACATAGATCCCGACTGCGTGCGCCGGTTCTTGCGGTCGATGACCATGGACTTGTCGGTGACCTCGTACGAGAGCTTCGACGACCTGCTCGACTACATGGACGGCTCGGCCGCCGTCATCGGCGAGATGATGGTGCCGATCCTCGAACCCAGCCAACCGGAGGCGTTTGGCCACGCCCGCGACCTGGGCATCGCCTTCCAGCTCACCAACTTCCTCCGAGACGTGGGCGAAGACCTGGACCGAGGGCGGGTTTACGTGCCCCAGGAGGACATGAGGAAGTTCGGGGCCGAGCGGGCCCTAATGGAGCGCCGGGTCACGCCCGAGTGGGTGGAGCTCATGCGCTTCGAGATCGAGCGCACCAGGGCCTACTACGCGTCGGCCGACCTGGGCGTGCCCATGCTCCCGCCCGTCTCGGCCCGCTGCATCGTGGGGGCCAGAGTGCTGTACTCCGGCATCCTCACCCGTATCGAGGCCGCGGCCTACGACGTGTTCTCGGCTCGGGTTCGGGTGCCCATCTGGCAGAAGCTGGCCGTTGCCGCCCGGTTGGCATCGCCTCGACTCATCCCGCCCCGGTGATCGATGTCCGAAGATCATCGGCGCGCCGAAACCCCCGGTCAGCCTTTGACCGGAGGTCTCGGACGCTCGGTTCTGGTTGCCTAGAGCCCGCAGCTCAGTGCGGAGAATGATGCAAACGTCACGGACGCCGCCGCCGATCAGGCCCCTGGCCATGGCCGCCGCCGGGATTCTGGTTGCGCCGACCGTGCACCTCGTCGGCCGGTGGGCGCTGCTCGGCGCGTACCTCGGATCGGGGCTGGTTGGCCTGGGCTGCGGGAGGAGCACCGTTGTTGCTGGCGTTGTTGGCTCCGGCGTTGTTGGCTCCGGCGTTGTTGGCTCTGGAGTTGTTGGCTCCGGCGTTGTTGCTGGCGTTGTTGGCTCTGGCGTTGTTGCCTTGAGAGGCGCTGTTGCTCTGCGAGCTGACGTTCGGTTGCTGCGCTCCGTCACGCCCATCGCCGTCCTCCTGGCTGCGATCGGGCGGGGGAACCTCCGCACCGTTGACCCCGCCTCGACGGGGCGCCGTATGGCACATCGCTCGTCCCCTGGAGTGGTAAATCCCATTGTACGACGGGCAATGGAGGCGATGACCATAGGCGCGGCCGTACCCGTAGCCGTAGCCGCCGCCGTTCGGCGCCTTGGCGGCCATGGCGAGCCCGCCTGTCAGGACGACGCCTACTGCCAACAATCCTCCAACGACCGCCTTCATCCGCGACGACCCCTCCTGCTGTGGCATCCGTTCCTCCTTCATCGTGTTGCCCCCTGACGACCGTCGGGGGACTGTGCTCCCCGTCCGTGCTGATCGCTGACCTGGATGTAATCGTAGAGATGGCCGAGAAGGTTACGGGTCAGGGCGGTTTTTTTTGTTGATGTGATCTGGGTTCGCGAGGCGAACCGCCGGGAACACTGCAACGGTGCAGACCCTCAGGACAGCGCTACGTAGTCCCAACTCGGCTGTAGCGGCGCTCGCCGCCTTGGCCGGATGCTGGGCTGTGGGGGCCTCGGTGACGCTCTTCCCCTATCTCAGCGTCAACCAAGACGAGACCGTGTACCTGCTCCAGGCCGACACTCTGCGACAGGGTCGCCTGTTTCCCCCCGCACCGCCTGCGGAAGCCGACGCCTTCCTTCCCTGGCTCAGTGCTCATGTGGGGGATCACTACGTACCGAAGTACTCGCCGGTATGGCCGGCGGTGATCGCCGCCGGCCGCATGGTCACCGGGAGCAACCACACCGCCCAGGCTCTGGTGGCAGCGGCCGTAGTGGTGATGACCTACCTGCTTGCCCGGGAGGTGCTCGGGCGGCGATGGCCGGCTGTCATGGCCTCCCTGTTCCTGGTGCTGTCGCCGTTCTTCCTCGTCCAGTCCGCCACCTTCCTCTCGTATCTGCCCAACGTCCTGCTTCTCGAGAGCTTCGCCGTGACCTTCCTGCGAGGAGCACGCCGGGGCTCCCGGTGGTTGCTGGCCTCCAGCGGCGTCCTCCTGGGACTGGCTTTGTTCGCCCGGCCCTTCGACGCCGTCCTCTTCGCCTTGCCCTTCGGACTGTGGTTGGTGGTGTCGAGGCGCCGCTCCATCGGCAGAATGCTCTCCGACGCCGCCTGGGTGACGGTGGGGCTTATCCCCCCGCTCGTGGCCATGCTGGCCTTCTTCAAGACGGCCACCGGCAGCCTGCTTCGCTCGCCGTTCCTCCTGGACAAGAGCGACACGCTGGGTTTCGGAGGTAGGCGGATATTCCCCTCGGACCCCAAGCTCGACTACGGCGTGAGCGAGGCCTGGCACGGGTTGGCCGCTCAATCCGTGCTGCTCAGCTTCTGGTGCTTCGGGGGGCTGGTCCTGATCGGTCTGGCCGTTGTCGCTGTGCGGCGGCAGACGACGGGGCTGGAGAGATGGATGGGCCTGGTCGCCCTCACCATCCCGCTGGGATACCTCCTCTTCTGGGGGAGCTACCTGCTGGCGCAGTGGGAAGGACCATGGCGCATCGGGCCCTTCTACTACCTGCCAGTGGTGGTGCCGCTGGCGATCCTCGGGGCCGGCGGCTTCTCCCGTCTCTGGCGCTTCGACCGCCGGCTGGCCTCGCTGGCGCTGGTCGGCATGACGGCCGTCAGCGGGTTTGTCCTGCAAGGGGCTCTCAGAGACCAGCGGGACAGGACAGCGGTAACAGAAGCTCTCCATGAGCCCGTGGAAGCGGCTCCCCTCAACAACACAATCGTCTTCCTGCCGCAGTACCAGCCCTACCTCATGCTGCCTTTCACCAAGCTCCGCAACCCGTCGTTGGGCCAGGACGTGTTATGGGCCCTCGATCGCGGTGACGAGGCCAACTTGCGGGTCCTCGACCTCTTCCCCCAGCGCACGCCGTACCTGCTGAGCGAGGGAGTTCCCGGCGTACTGCAGCCACTGGAGCGTCAGCGGGGAGAGGTTGTCTCGGTGGCGGTCGACATTCAGAAGCAGGCGGTCGAGCAGGGATCGCTACTGGCCGTCGGTCGCGGTGACCGGCTGGAGACCTTCCCTCTTCTGGCGTCGGGAGAGCAGGGGCCGCTGCGTCTGCAGCTGGCGGTCAGCAAAGGAGACGTCGCCGTCGAGGGGCCGGTGGGCGAGCGTCGGTTGGCCACTCGTACGCCCGGCGCCGACGAACCGGATGTCTTGCTCTGGCTCCTGCCTCCGGGCCCGTCGGGCCAACCCGAGGAGGAGCTGGAGACGGCTGGGTTCGACATTCGTCGCCTGGGCGACGAGGTGGAGCTGCTCCTACCGACACGTGTGGCTCCCGAGCGGACGGCCGGACCCCTGCTCCAGCTGATAGCAGGACGATGAGCCGGCGGCAGGGCGTCGAGATCGAGCTGGTGACAGGGGGTCGCCGATTCGAGTGCAGTCGACAGGGAGCGGCAAGGCGACGAAGTAGGGTGATCGCCCAGCTCGAGTAGAGCTCAGGAGATTCGCCCTGAAAAGGAGGCTCGGAGATGTCCGACACCGACGAGGACCTGCCAGGAAAGTCGGGGACCCAGGAGGGGGAGGCCGAGCGAGCGAGTCGGACCCGGTGGCGCCGAGCGTCGAGGGCCGCGACACCGCAGACGAGGCCGAAGAGGGGCCCGAGTCGTCCTGATCGAGCGACCAGTGGCCTGAACCGGCAAGGGCAACGTCGTCCCGGTTCTCTCACTGAGTCTTGCGCGGTTCCCTCGAGGGGGTAGCTTCACCCGACCGCACGGCCCAGCGTCGAACGAGGAGGAGCGTGCAGGAGTCAGGGGCGAAGCATCGGGTGGTTGTCATCGGCTCGGGCTTCGGCGGCCTGTTCGCCACTCAGGCGCTGCGCCGGGCGCCCGTCGACATCACGCTGGTGGCGAAGACCACGCATCACCTCTTCCAGCCGCTCCTGTACCAGGTGGCCACCGGCATCCTGGCCGCTGGTGAGATCGCCCCAGCAACCCGTCACATCCTGCGAGGCCAGCGCAACGCCCAGGTGCTCCTCGGAGAGGTCACCGCCATCGACCTCGAGGCCAGGACGGTCACCTCGGCCACGCCCAACGCCACCACGACCACCCCCTACGACAGCCTCATCGTCGCCGCCGGCGCCACCGTCTCGTACTTCGGCAACGACCGCTTCGCCGAGCACGCCCCGGGCATGAAGACCATCGACGACGCCCTGGAGATGCGAGGGCGGATCTTCGAGGCCTTCGAGCTGGCCGAGCTAGAGACCGACCCCTCCGCCGTGCGGCGGTGGCTGACGTTCGTGGTCGTCGGTGCCGGCCCCACCGGCGTGGAGATGGCAGGACAGATCGCCGAGCTCGCCCACCGCACGCTGACGGGGAACTTCAGGAACATCGACCCCTCGGCCAGCAGGGTGGTGCTCCTCGACGCCGCACCTTCGGTCCTCACTTCGTTCGGCGAGCGTCTGTCCTCCAAGGCCACCCGCCAGCTGGCCGACATCGGCGTCGAGGTGCAGCTCGGCTTGAAGGTCGTCGACGTCGACGCCACCGGGATCGACGTGGTCGACGCCACGGGTCGGCACCAGAGGATCGAGTCGATGTGCAAGATGTGGGCCGCGGGCGTGAGCGCCAGTCGCCTCGGCGCCCAGCTGGCGGCGTCGTCCGGAGCCAACGTGGACAGGCTCGGACGGGTCCACGTCGCCCCGGACTGCACGCTCCCGGGCCACCCCGACGTTTTCGTCGTCGGCGACCTCATGGCCCTCGACGACCTTCCCGGCGTGGCCCAGGTCGCCATCCAGAGCGGGGAGCACGCCGCAGGCCAGATCGTCCGCCGGCTGCAAGGCGAGGAGACCGGCGTTCCGTTCCGTTACAAGGACAAGGGCTCGATGGCGACTGTCTCCCGCTTCCACGCCGTCGCCAGCGTCGGCCGTGTGCGACTGGCGGGGTTCCCGGCGTGGGTGATGTGGCTGGTCGTCCACCTGCTCTACCTCGTGGGGTTCAAGAACCGGCTCACGACCGTCCTGCACTGGACGCACAGCTTCGTGGGCCGCGGGCGGGCCGAGCGCGTCACCACCGCCCAGCAGGTTCTCGCCCGCTCGGCGCTCGAGAGGACCGGGCGACAACCGCCGGCAGCGCTCGAGTGACCATGGCCGGGGCCGTGAGGGTGGTGCCGGCCCTCGGTTGGCTGGCCGGGACCTGGCTGCTGTGGC
>JADDQT010000235.1 GCA_016781225.1 Actinomycetota bacterium | reverse complement strand
GAGTTACTGAATCAAGAGGGGTTGTTGTGCCTTCGGTCCGTGACCAATGACCGGCTCTCTCGGGTCAGGCTGTAGGACGTGATTCCTTCTGAGCACTCCGCCTGACCGGAGGTTGAGCAGGGGAGCCCGTCCAGTGGCGTGAGCGGAAAGGGTATTCCTGAGCAATCTCTACATGGCGACGTGAAGTGCGATGTCGCTTGGTGGGCTGGTCTAGTCCGTCAGAAGCTGGGACGTCCGGCGCGTCGCGGCCGTAGAGGGAGCGTGCGCCGCGCCGAGCCTCTACATCGAGAGTCGCAGCCGTCGGGCGCGTTGACGGAATGCCTCGGCACCGCCCTCGAGCACCTCGCAAACGGCACGGCGAATTGTGGGATCTTCGAGGCCACCGGATACGTACCTCAGTTGTGGAAGCTTGCCTTCCTCGAAGCTGTCACAGTGAGCGACGATGACTTGGTCGACGTCCGTGTTCACCACGAGGTTCGCGTTGTGGGTCACCATGATGATCTGTCGCCGCCGGCTGGCCTCCCGGAACAGTCGGACGAGTTCCGTGTAAATGGACTCCGGGTCCAGGTTTTCCTCCGGCTGATCGATGATGAGGGGGTCCGACTCGGAGCGGTCCACCGCGAGATAGAGGAGAAGCAACACGATCCCGCGGAGGCCGGGCGAGAGCCGCTCGATGCTCAGCTTGTCGTACATCAGGGTGTAGCTGAGAGTGACGTGCTCCGCGCTGTAGAGCCAGCGTCCGACGTTTCGTTCCCACTCGCGGTATTCGTCGGGGTTACCCGCCTTGGCTCTCCCCTGCTCGCGGAAGTCCCGGGAGTACTTTGCTGAGAACTCGCGAATCGCCTCAGCAGCCTCGGACCCGGTTCCTGCCTCCCAGGCCGGAAGGAGCTCATCAGAGGCAACCCGCGCGAGCGAGCCGGCACCTTTAAATTGTCCGCCGAGCCGCAGGTCGAAGTTGTCCTCACCCTGTCTGGCCCAATGCGCGACGTCGACTCTGCGACGAACGGACAACCTCAGCTTTGCTGCCGTCGTCCCGAATCCGGACAGGACATCCTCGAGGGGCCGGTACAGTTCGCGCAGCTCTGACTCCTCCTCGAGTAGAGCATCGAAGTAAGCGGCGTAGTGGGACAGCCGCTGCTCGAGGAACTGCGCGGTCCGGGAGTTTGCCCCCTTGGCGTACTCGATCTCGCTGACGAGCTTGGCAATCTTTCCCCGCAGATCCGATGCGGTGCGGTTCAGTTTCTCAAGAGACGCGGCGCGCTGTCGGTCCAGCCCAACGAGCTTCTGTAGACGCTGTTGTTCGGCGCGGAGGACGGCGACCGGCATCGCCTCCAGGTCCCCCGAGTCCAGGTGATCCAGCCCGGGCGAACCCTCGGCTGGTGGTTGGCCGTTGACGCGGTTCCGTGCTGCCTCCGCATCCCGCAGCCCATTCGTCAGGATCCGATCGACGTCTCCGACGAACCGCAACCTGAACGCGTTCCAGTCCTCCTCAGTGAGCTCGACTCGGGGATAAGCCGACTTCAGCTCGTCGAAGGCCCGCGCAAGCTTGACCGTGCGCGTGGTGTCGACCCGCGCCTTCAAGCTGCGCAGCTCAGTGAGCCGTCTCTCGATCGCTTCGAGTTCGCCCACCCGCCGTTCGAGCACATGGGTTACAAGGCCGAGCCGGTCGGCACTGCCCTTGCTCCCAGCGCCGGTCAGCTCTCGGATCTGCTGTTCGACACGACCTTGGGTCACCTTGTCGGCTGCGAGGTCCGATTCCTTCTGCGACAGCGAGCGCTAAAGGATGCGCTCAGTGGCAATCCGGTCGCTGAGATCGGCGATGGCCTGCAGCTCGTCCGCTTGGCGGTCCCGCGACGCATGCAGCCGGATGCCAAGCAGCTCCCTGAAATCCGTGGCGCCCTGACGTTGCCCGAGTTCGAGCGTGTCGAACACGACGCGCTCAATTTCGGCGAGAAGGTTGTCCGAGACGCCGTCGGCAGCGCAGAGCTGCTCTACGAACTGCTGGGACAGGTAGCGGACGCCGCTGGGCTGCAGAGGGTCGGGGGCGTCCCTGTCGTGGAGGTCGCGTCGGGTCCAGCCTCCGTGCGTCCAGCCAACCTCGCTTGCCGATCCCCGAAGCAAACGGCGAGCGCGGGAGAGGAACGACGCTGGGTTCGAGAACGGCTCGTCAGAGCCGGCTCCAGCGGCGATGACGTCGGCGAGCGCGGTCTTGCCCGACCCACGCGGCCCAATGACGGCGACCAGACCTGGGTTCACTCCAAGCCCCTCGCCCGGGAACCAGGTCTGCCCCGGGACCCGGACCTCGGCGATCCGACCCGCCCGGTACCCCTCCATCGGATCCGTCGGTCCGATATGAGCGCGGGTCTCTGGCGACAAGCACGCCATGCGGAGCGTCTCGAAGCTCACGTCCCCCTTCAGCCAGCAGAACCGGTCGGCCTCCGGAGCACCGAGTTGCTCACGACGATGGGCGTCGCTGCCATGGAGGCAGACCTTCATCCCCTCGTATCGGAGGCTGAGGACGTCTTCGCCGTCGACGCCCTTCCCAGTCCAGTACTGAGACTGCTTCGGATTCGCACTGAAGACGATGTGGGCAAAGCGCTCGATGTTCTGTCTCAGCGCCGTGAACGCGTTGTCCGGGGTCCGCAAACCCGAGGTGCCGTCGCGTTCTCCTCCCGCGACGGCCACGAGTAGGTGCTCCTTGGCCCACGCATCAAGTCCGTAGACCTTGCGCAGTTGATCCAGCTCCACCTTAAACTGAAGGGATCCTTCGGCTAGGGCCGCTCGCTCGTCCAGGTCCGGATCCGCTCGGAAAGCACGGCCCAGTCGTATGAGCTCCGGCGGCTCCGCACGGTACGGCCGGTCCTGATACGTGAACTCCAGGCGTCCGAGGAACCGGCCAAGCTCGTCGACGTACTCCGGTGGGCACAGCAGGTGCAGGTTGACGGCCGCGCCCCTAGTGGTGGCGTAGGCGAGTCGCAGTTCGACGTTCGGAAACAAAAGCCCAATCGAGGCACCGGCGCCGGCATCGTGAGCAGCCTGAGCTTGTCGGAAGCTGGCGGTGGTCCCGTAATCGGTCACACCGACGGCTTCGATCGGCGGGGTTCGGTTCGCGAGGATGTCGAGAGCCTCGCCGATGTCGGTTGACTCGAAGCCGTCGTTCCGTAGGGTACCTGGCAGGTGAACGTGGGGGTCCCAGCGCCTCCAAACAGAGCCTCGATCGATTGTGCGCCGTTCTTGTTGCGACACTGTCACTGTTGTTCCTCAAGCTTGCTCCCACAGGAGGGCGGTGATGCCAGGGCCCCGTGGGAGCAAAGCCGCCGAATTTCCCTCATGGTAAAGCGCAGGACGTACCGAACCGGCTATACCCAGAGCGGATGGGCGCGGCGACACTGACCCGTCGAGCTCGGGGGCCGGGAGCCGCCCGTCCCGTGCGCTGCCGTGGGAGGGGGTAGCCGGCGGCAGCGGCGGCGGCGGCGGTGTAGGGATTCACTGAAGATGAGCAGAGCGGCACGCTGAAGATGATCGCTACGGGCGCGTCAGAGCAGCGCCGCGTGACGACCATCGTGATCATTTCCTAATCCGTGGTGCCGTCTCCGCGGTCGTCGGTCGGCCCGACCGTCGAAGGGTCCAGCACTCTGGCGCGCAACCGCCCTCCAGCGGGTGACAGATCGATGCTCCTATGGGTTGTCAAGGGGCAATTGCTGGGTAGTG
>JADDQT010000464.1 GCA_016781225.1 Actinomycetota bacterium | reverse complement strand
GCACGCTCATGCCGCTGTCAGCGCGTCTCGGACCTCGTCGGATCCGCGCCGGCCAGCCTGATCAGCCCTCGCCCCTCCACCGTGTCAACTTCGACGTGCAAGGTGTACGAGCGGTCACCAACGCGCAACGCCGCCCACTCGAGCACCTCGTGCACGTCACGGGCGCCCGTCAGACGCCACTCCTCTGACGACCGGCCCGCGAGCTCCGGCACCACAACCGCTGGCGCCTTCACGCGCTGCCAGAAGTAGACACGGAAGGCGGGCGAGTCGACCTCCCAGCTCACATCACGAGGGTCAACGGGCGTGGCGTCCACGAGCCGAGGATCTCACTCTCATGCCGCGTTGTGCGCCGCCCGAGTCATCGACCATCGGCCATGGTCCGTCGAGATCATCACCACTGTCGGGGCCGCCCCTCCATGCGGAAGCCCCCATGGCCTTGCGAGCTGCCCACCGATTACGCGTTCTCCCAAGAAGATGCGGCTCTTGCTAACCCCTGGCCGCTTTGACTCGACGACCGAGACCCGGTTGGTCCTCGTCCTGGTGCTCAGATCCGCAGATCGCTCCTCTGCTCGGCCACCAGGCCGGCCGGTCAGCCGCCGCCGCCAGGCCAGAACCGGGGCGGATCCTCAGGAGAGTCCTCGTCGTCTTCGTCCAGGTACCGCAGTCCGCTGATGCCGGCCGGCCTCGAGTGCAGCCGCGCACTTTGCAGGGTGTCCAGCACGGCGCTGGTGGCCCGGGCCAGCACGATCACCACCGAGACCAGCTGCCGGACGTTGCGCACCGCCTCGGCGGCGGTGTCCGGGTCACGCTCCCGAAGCCGGTTGTAGGTCACGACGGCCAGGGTTGCCGCCGCACCGATGGCCAGGATGATCAACATAGGTACAGGCCCTTCATGGTTGTACGCGAAGCCGGGAAGGCCGCATACGGCTGGTAGCGGTACGGGAGGTCCCGGCGGACGCTCGGCGCCCGCCGGGACTCCTCCTCCAGCTGATGTCAGTGGCGCCCGCCCGAGGGGCCGGACCGCTTCTTGCC
>JADDQT010000037.1 GCA_016781225.1 Actinomycetota bacterium | reverse complement strand
CTCACCGGTCAGCTGGGCCAGCTCATGGCCCTCGGCCAGGTGGACGACAGCTCCTCGGTGCGGCGGCGTGAGGGTTCGGTCTGTCTCGCGCGCCCGGGCCCGAGCGGGCTCTCCTGCCTGTTGGGTGACCGGGAGCTGGTCATGCCCCTTGAGCTGGAGCCGGTCATGCGCTGGATCGCCGCCAGCGACCGCTTCGCCGTCGGTGAGCTGGCCGAGCACCTGGACGAGGGCAGCCGGCTCACCCTGGTGCGCCGCCTCGTGCGAGAGGGCCTCCTCGAGATCGTCGACGCTGAAGGCAAACGTGGCTGAGGCCGCCACGGGTGTCGGAGGCATTCGCCAGGTGGCTCAGCGAGCCACCGACCTGGACCGCGCCGTGGAGTTCTACCGCGACACGCTGAGTGCCTCCTTCCTCGCCAGGTTCGACCCGCCCGGACTGGCGTTCTTCGACCTGGCGGCTGTGCGCCTGCTCCTCGGCCTTCGAGGTTCGCCTCCGAGGCCGGCGGGTAGGAGTGGCGGATGTCCGACTACGAAGCTGACCAGAGCCTGGATGCCGAGGGGATACCCGAGATGTACGACGCCCCTCCCGGCCGCGACATCGAGACGAACGAAGAAGCGTTCATGGCGCCTCGGGACTACCCGATCGCCGCAGGAGACGATCCGGCCTATGCGGTGACCCCGTCCGAAGAGCGACAGCAGGAGACGATCGCCGAGCGGGCGGCACGGGAGCAGCCAGACGTGGGCGAGGAAGCGCTGGACGGCGAGGGGCCCCTTGGCGGCCACCTCATTGCCCCGGACTCCGCGGTCGACAGCCCGGATGTCACGTCCGAGGAGGTGGCCCTGCTCTCCGAGGACGGCGCCGGGGGTCTGACCGCCGAGGAGGCGGCCGTGCACGTGGCTTCGGAGGACATCGCCGACGACGTGGATCCCGCAGTGGAGGCGGCTGAGTATCTCGAGGATCGCTGATCCAGGCCAGGCCTTAGTCGCGGCGCCAGTCGACGAGCAGGATGGTGGCGTCGTCGTCCAAGGCACCCTGGTGATGGGATCGGACGGAGCGAACCAGGCGCCGGACCGTCTCGGAGACGCTCTGTTCGTCGCTCAGTGCTCGGCGGGTCAAGTCGACCAGCCGGTCCTCGCCGAACCGCTCGCCTTCCGGTGAAGAGGCCTCCACCACGCCGTCGGTGAAGAACAGGAGCCGATCACCTGGCTCGAGCGACACCTCGGCGATCTCCTGGGGTACGTCGCCCAGGCCCAACGGGAGGGACGGGTCACAGGCCAGCTCCGACGCCACCCGTTCCTGGCGTAGAAGCAGCGGTCGGGGATGGCCGGCGTTGAGCCAGCGCAGCGTCCCCGTGTGGGAGTCGAGGGTGGCCAGCTGGCCGGTGACGAAACGGTCGGAGCCGAACTGACTGGACAGGGCCTCGTCCACGGCTCGGAAGGTCGATTCGAGATCGAGCTGGCGCCGACGGGAATGGCGGTAGGCGGCGATCGCCAGGTTGGCCATGCGGCTCGCTTCCAACCCATGACCCATGGCGTCGACGATGAGCACGTGGAGCACTCCTTGGTTCATGGCATAGTCGAACGCGTCACCGGCCACCTCGTAGGCAGGCTCGAGCACACAGGCGATGCCCACCCGCTGGGCGGTGAAGGTGAGTGGTGGCAGCTGCGACCAACGCAGCTCGGCGGCAAGGGTCATGTGCCGCCGTCTCCTGGCCAGCGTCAACGAATCCCCGTAGTTCGACTTGGACACCATCAGCTCCGCCACCAGGGACGCAATGTCCTCGCAGCGGGCCATCAACTCCTCCGACATGGCGGGTGAGCGGAAAAGAAGCACACCGAGGCGCTCCGCGCTGTCAAGGAGAGGCAACCAGAGACTGATACTCCCCTCCTCGCCATCGCTGGCCACGCTGAAGGGCCGCTCCAGCTGGAATGCCCGTCCCGCCACCGTGGTGTCGATGTCCAGGGCCACAAGTTGGTCCGACAGCGGCGGGAGCGGTGTGAGCACTTGCTGCTCGTGATCGACGAGGAAGATGGTGGCGTCCTCGAAGCCGCACCGCCTGGCCTCCGACCGAAGCAAAGTCCCCAGGTCGTCGGGCTCCAGCCGGGTGCTGGCCCGAAGAAGCCGTGAGATCAGCTCATCTATTCGAGGAACCAGGTCGAAGGCGCCTACGGCCTTGGCCGGCGATGCAGCCCAGGTCGCATCCGTGGTCACGTCCTCAGTCTGGGCCACGTGGACCCTCGGGCGCCATGCGGGGTGCCGGTGAGACCTGGCGCCAGTGGTTGCGACCGGCAGTCTCCCCGAGCAAACAGGTTTGCTTCATCTCCGGCGGCGGAAGGATCCTGGCGGGCTTCAGTAGCTGGCCTCGTCCTTGGGGACCGTACAGAAGGTTGAGGGAATGAGGCCAAGCCCGAACGTTGCCGCAGATCGGATCGTCCGCACCGCCCGGGAGCAATTCGGCTACGACGAGCTTCGCCCCGGACAGCAAGAATCCATCCAGGCGGTGCTCGGAGGCAGCGACACCTTGGCGGTGCTGCCTACCGGCTGGGGCAAGTCTGCCATCTACCAGATCGCCGCCACTCTGCTGGAAGGTCCCACGGTGGTGGTGTCGCCCCTGGTGGCGCTACAGCGGGATCAGGTGGTGGCATTGGAGGAAACAGACTCCGGTGGAGCCGTGCAAGTGAACTCGACGGTCCCCTCGCACCGCCGTGACGAGGCCCTCGACGACTTGGCCCATGGAGAGCTCGAGTTCTTGTTGCTCGCTCCGGAGCAGCTGGCCAACGGGGACATGCTCGAGCGGGTGAAGGCGGCCCGACCCTCGCTGCTGGTCGTGGACGAGGCGCACTGCATCAGCTCGTGGGGCCACGACTTTCGTCCTGACTATCTCGCCCTCGGCCGTGTCGTCGGGAGCCTTGGACACCCCGTCGTCCTGGCCCTCACCGCTACCGCTTCCCCACCCGTTCGCCAGGAGATCGTCACCCGCCTCCACATGGCCGACCCGGTCGTGATCGTGCGGGGCTTCGATCGTCCCAACATCCACCTGGCCGTGCGCCGCTTCGTGGAACACGCCGCAAAGCATCAGGCGGTGATCGAGGCCACGCAGCGAGCGCCGAAGCCGGGGCTGATCTACGCCGCCACCCGGAAGAGGACCGAGGAGGTGGCATCCGAGCTGGGGCCCCACATGCGGGCAGCCGCCTATCACGGCGCGATGCCACGGTCGCAGAGAGACGACGTGCACAACAAGTTCATGAAAGGCGAGATCGACGCTGTGGTGGCCACCACAGCGTTCGGGATGGGTATTGACAAGGGAGACGTCCGCTTCGTGTTCCACTACGACGTCCCCGACTCCCTGGACTCGTATTACCAAGAGGTGGGTAGAGCGGGTCGTGACGGGATGCCGGCAGAGGGAGTGCTGTTCTACCGCCCCGAGGACCTCGGCATCCGCCGCTTCTTCGCCGGAAGTGGGCATCTCCAACCCGACCAGCTGAGGGGGGTGGCCGAGGTTGTAGCGGAGGCCGAGAGACCGATTCCGCTTGAGGAGCTGGAGGAAGACAGCGGGCTCTCCGCCGCACGCGTCTCGATGGCCCTGAACCGGCTGGAGGAGTCGGGCGCCGTCAACGTGTCGGACGAAGGGAGGATGGCGACCCATGGCGACGTCTCGGCAGACGAGGCCATCAGGGAGGCGACCGATGCAGAGGAGCGCCATCACCGGACCGAGCAGTCGCGCGTGGAGATGGTGCGCTCCTACGCCGAGAGCCGGTCGTGCCGGCGGCAGGTGCTGCTCAGCTACTTCGGCGAGCCGGTCGAGGGCCCGTGCGGGAACTGTGACGTCTGTCAAGAGGGCAGTTCCGAGTCAAGTGACGCCGGCCCCTGGCCCGTGGGCAGCACGGTTCGGCACAGTTCATGGAGAGACGGACAGGTGATCCGCTACGACGGGGACGCCATCGTGGTCCTCTTCGAGGAGGTTGGCTACAAGACACTGTCCGTCGAGCTGGTGACAAAGGGTGATCTGCTCCAGGGGGTTCCGGAGGTTGGTCGGCGCCCCTAGCGTTAATGGCCGCCGCCGTCACGGTGACGGTCGATCTCCCAGCCTTCATCCTTCCGCTGACGGAGGGTAGGCCTTGCTGTCGAGGCCGTGGCGAAAGGTGATGCTGATCCGCGGACCGGCAGAGGCGACCTTGGGAACGCTGTGCTGCCACTGACGCTGACAGGCGCCGCCGGTTACGAGAAGGTCGCCCCGACCGAGGACGAAGCTCCGGCTGGCCCCAGTAGGGGGATGGCGTAACAGGAACCTGCGGGGATGGCCCACGGACACGATGGCCACCACCGGCTCGGCGATCTCCTTGGCGATGCGATCACCGTGCCAGGCCACGCTGTCCTTGCCGTCCCGGTACAGGTTCAGTCCCATGGAGTCGAACTCCACGCCGTAGCGAGTTGACAGGACCGCGCGCATCCGCCCGAGTATCGGGGGCTTCAGCGGACGCCCGGTAGCAGCCCACCACCATGCGGTGAGGCGCGGCTCCTCCACCCGTCGGTCGTAAATCCGGCGGGAACGCTGTTCCCACTTCCATGAGCCAACCAGCTCGGCGAACAGCTCGTCGGATCCGCCTACCCACCCTGGGGCGTGATCGACCCAGGACGACTGGTCCAGCTGGATGCGGCGCAGAGATGATAACGATTCCTCCAGACGGGGCGTGCACGCGTCCAGCAAAGTGGGCTGCCAGCTCACCGACGGGGAAGTGTCCACGGTCGACTGCTAGGAAGCCGCCGAGACTCACCCACTCGAGTCAGGATCGTCACCGCGCTCTCTCGACCAGTCGCCCTCTGGCTGCCGGGCATTCTGGGCCAGGTTCTGGACGACCCCATCGGGCGTTCGCTCGTCCTCCGTCTCGACCGTGGAGGTCTTGCGCCCGGACGGGGCGACGGTGTCGAGGCGAATGGGATCCTCACCCTCCATGGCGGCGACGACCTCATCGCTGGCCGCTGGCGCTCGAACCGTCACCCCCCGCTCGGCGGCCAGCGGCTCGTTCGGGCCCTTCATCGCCATGCCTCCGCCGATGACGAAACCGACGGTGCCTCCGCCGAGCGCACCGACGGCCACCGATATCAGGAGACGGACCCATAGCGGGGCGCCGCCAAAGTCGACGATGAAGCCGAGCGGCAGCGTGACCAGGATGCCGAGGACGGCAGCGACAGGAGTCACCAGCGAGAGACCCTTGGCTGCCTCCTTCGTGGCCACGAAGGCTGCCTGAGGACTGAGCCAGGCCTCCTCCATCTCCTCGCGCATCTCGGCTTGCACCGAGGCCTTCGAGTCGGCCTCATCGCCTATGCGGATCTGCGAAGCGTCCACGCCAGCGTCTTGAATTTGCTCCGCGGCGGCTTCCGCCTCTTGGCGGTCCTTGTAGACGCCAAGAGTCTCGTCCCCTTCAGAGTTGGTCACTCTTTCACTCCTTACTGGCTCGAGAACATGGTCAGCACCGGCTCAGCCCCGGAGGGCGTCGCGCGCCTTGTCCACGACCGCCGCAGCCGCTCCGGCCACGACGTTGCCGGGAGGGGTGCTCGGAGCATTGGGATGAGGATGGGTCGGTGCCAGCTTCTTCGCCGCCTCCAGCTGCTCACCCATCTCCTCCAGCCGCTCCTGTGACACAGCGGCGCGCAGCCGCTCGAACAAGCCCCCTGGGCCCTCCTCTTCGCCCACGTGCTGGCGCACGTTGTCTATCAAATGCTGGAGCGTGGTCTCGGTCTCGGCGTCACCGGGGTCCAGTTGCTCCAGGCGGGCGAGGGCCTCCTTCACCTCCTGGTGCTCGTCTATGGCGTGATCGGCAAGGCCTTCACCTCCGGCCACTTCGTCTCGGATGGCGGGGTAGAGCACCTGCTCTTCGATGACGGCGTGTACGGACAGCTCGCGAATCACCTGTTGGATGGTCTGCGCACGTTGTTCTGCGGGCGGCGATGCCTCCAGCTGGGTGAAGAGGTGGTCGACGCTGCGGTGGTCGTTCGTGAGCAGGGTGACCGCGTCCAAGCGCCTGCTCGCCTCGTTCGTTGTAGTCAACGTTCCTCCTTGGTCAGGTTGCTCCGGCATGGCGATGCCGAGGGCCTGTCGCTTTAGCCGCAGAGGCGGGGTCGTGGATCCGCCCCTGAGCCCGGCCGCTGGTCGGTACCGGCCAAACGCGAACTTGCGTCCGAGCCGGCCACCCGGGCCCGCGGGCTCCGTCTCAGCCGCGGCCACAGGCTAGCGGGTCTGTCAAGGCGCTCAGTGCGGCACGGCTCAGCAAGAAGCTCCTACGGGGAAAGGACCACCTTCGTGCACTGGTCCTTCTTGTTCTTGAACATGTCATAGCCGCGAGCCGCCTCCGCGAGTGACATGCGGTGGGTGATGACGAATCTCGGATCGATCTCACCGCTTTGGATCCGCTCCAGCAGTGGACGCATGTAGCGCTGCACGTGGCACTGCCCGGTCTTGATGGTGAGCGACCGGTTCATCACCGAGCCGATGGGGAACTTGTCGATCATGCCGCCGAAGACGCCCATGATCGATACCGTCCCGCCGTTGCGGCAGCTGGTGATGGCCTGCCTCAGGGCATGGGGCCGCTCGGTCTCGAGGCGCATCGCCTGCTTGACCTTGTCGTACGCATTGATGGGCCCGGACCCGTGGTGGGCCTCGAGACCCACCGCTTCGATGCAGGCGTCCGGCCCCCGCCCGGCGGTCAGGTCCCGAAGCGCCTCACGGACGTCGACCTCCTCGTAGTTGAGCGTCTCGGCCCCAGCCTTGTCACGGGCCATCTGCAGCCGGTACGGGAAGCGGTCGATGGCTATGACCCGCTCGGCGCCCAGTAGGTAGGCGCTGGCAACGGCGAACTGGCCGACCGGACCGGCGCCCCATACGGCCACCGTGTCGCCCGGCTGAATGTCACATACCTCCGCACCCATGTAGCCGGTCGGGAAGATGTCCGAGAGGAACAGGACCTGTTCATCGGAGAGAGAATCGTCCTCGATCTTGATCGGCCCCACGTCGGCAAAGGGCACCCGGGCATACTCGGCCTGGCCGCCGGCGAAGCCGCCGAGCATGTGGCTGTAGCCGAAGATTCCCGCTGGCGACGACCCCCACGCCTTCTCGGCCATTCCAGCGTTGGGGTTGGAGTTCTCACAGAGCGAGTACAGGCCGCGCTCACAGCTGAGACAGTTCCCACAGGCGATGGGGAACGGGACGACCACCCGGTCCCCGACCGCCAGGTTGGTCACCGCCTTCCCGAGCTCGACCACCTCGCCCATGAACTCGTGGCCGAGGATGTCGCCCTTCTCCATGGTCGGGACGTAGCCGCCGACGAGGTGGAGGTCGGAGCCGCAGATGGCGGTCGACGTGATCCGCACGATGGCATCGCGGTCGTTGAGGATCCTGGGGTCGGGTACGTCGTTCACCTTGACGCGGTGCACGCCCATCCAGCAGGTCGCCTTCATGTGTCTCGCCTCTCTGGTCGGGACCTCGGGTGACGTCGATCGCTCATTCGGCTGGTTGGCCTTCGCTCTGGAAGAGCTGCCGCTGGGACCGGGTGCCATCGGGCGTGCCGTCGGAGCGGACCACCTCGCCCGTCTCCATGACCTGCTTGAACCGGCGCACGTCGTCCTTCATCTGCTGGAGGGGCTCCTCGCCGAACATCCGGGCAACGGCAGCGCCGACCGCACGGCCGGGCGGCTCGTACGCCAGCTCGAGGGTGACCTCGGTTGCCCGACCACCGGCTGCCGGGGCGAAGCGGACGGATCCTCGGTTCGCTACGTCCGACCCCTCCAGCGACCGCCAGGCGATCAGCTGATTGGGGATGTCCTCTTCAATCTGGGCCTCCCACTCGACCGTCCTGCCCAGCGGAGCGTTGGCAACCCAGCGCCAACGCCCATCCTCCTTCGCCTCCACCGACTTCAGGTGAGCCATGAAGTTGGGCAGGTTCTCGAAGTGATGCCAGTAGCCGTAGACCTCCTCAGGAGCCCGGTTGACCGTGATGGCGGTGCGTGCCCGCACCGCGCCGCCCTCGGTGGTGGGGTCCGACGAGCGGCTGGTCTTCGCGCTGGCGATGACGTCGATCACCGTCACGCCGGCGACCGCTGCGGCGGCGGCCATCACTCGGCGCCGAGGGTTGTCCTTCCGGCGCATGGCGGCCTGCAGCATCAGCAGGTCCATGGCGTCGCCGACCACCCTGGCGAACAGAAAGCCGCTTGGACGGGGCCGGTCCAGGATGCCTGCGGCGCCACCGAGCTCGCGTATGCCGACGGCACGGGTTGTCCACCGGTTGCGCCGGCTGTCGTTGACACCTATGAGCCGGTTGAAGTAACCGGGCGCGATGAGCTGGGGAACACCCAACCCGATGCTGAACCAGCCGAGGGCCTTGGCGAGCCGGTCTTCGCCCCTGTGTCGCTGGCCGGCACGGGAGTCGGGGGCGGGCTGGGAAGCTTGCCTGTCTGCCATCTCGTTCCTCCTCTGAGCGCAACCGAGTCAGGCGAAGCGCCACGAGCAGGAACGACTGTCGGGGCTGACGCCGATCCGCCCGGCACAACGGCCAGATGGCTGCGTCTCAACCCGAGAGCATCCTATCGGGCTGCAGCGGCGCCCCTCGCCGGCTGCTAGGGATTGCTGTCCATGCCCGCAGAACTGAACGCTTCGCCCGGGAACCGGCTTCACCGCCTGCTGAAGAGAGTGGAGCACGAACCGGCGCTCGACCCGCTGGCCGAGCGACTGGCTGGAGCCGCCGGCGCCACGCTGGGAGAGGGCGGGGTACGAAACTTCCTCAGCGGCACCTGGCTGGGGCACGCCTTGCATCCGGTGCTGACCGACTTTGCGGACGGCGCTTGGATGGCCGGTTCCTTTCTCGACCTCTTCGGGCCTCGAGGCGCTGCTCCGGCCGCCCAGCGCCTGGTCGGCTTCGGGCTACTGGCTGCGGTCCCGACGGGGCTCACCGGGATGGCCGAGTGGGCCGGCACCGATGACAACGAACGCCGTGTCGGCCTCCTGCACGCCGGCACCAGCACGGCGGCCTTCGGCCTCTATGCCTGTTCCTACCTGGCACGGCGCAGGGGAAAGCGCCTCGAAGGGGTGCTGCTCGGATTGGCCGGCGGCGTCGTCGCCTTCATGGATGGCTATGTCGGAGGACATCTGTCGCTGGTGCTGGGAGTAGGCGTGGGCCAAACGGCGTTCTCCCCCCGCCCGCAGGATTGGACACCCGCAGCCGAACTGGAGGATCTGGTCGACGGCCGTCCCGCCAAGGCGCTGGTGAACGGCACCGAGATCGTGCTCGTACGGACAGGCGATCGCCTCTTCGCTCTGGCCAATCGCTGCACGTATCGGGGCGGCGAGCTGCACACGGGAGAGGTGCGGGGTGAGGCCATTGTCTGTCCCCGACACGGATGCGCCTTCGGGCTCGAGGACGGTGCGGTCCTGTCCGGTCCAGCAAGCATCCCCCAGCCGTGCCTGGAGGTCCGCACCCGGCAGGGACGCGTCGAGGTGAGGGACAAGGCCGGCTCACCGCAGACACCCCGCTCGGGTCCCCGGCCCTGAGCACGGGCCCCCCGCTCAGGACGGCGGCCGGGGCGTCCTTGGGCTCAGAGCCTTTGCCTGGGCCAGCCGGGACCCCAGCTCGACTAGAGCGGCGTCGTCGGCGGCCTGGACGAGCTTGGGAAAGACCTCTGACTCCTCCTCCTCGATATGATGCTGAATGCCATCCCTCAGGGCCTGGAAAGCGTCGTCGAAGGCGGGGTCAGTGGGGCTCAGGTCTCGCAGCCGGTCCATCGCCTCCTTGGCCTCCTGGTGCTCCCGCTCCGCCTCGTCCATGATCTGCTCACCCTCGGGAACCTCGGCCCGGATGAAGGGGTAGAGGATCTCTTCTTCGACACGGGTGTGCTTCGTGAGGGACTCGATGATCTCGTGCACGAGCCGGTCCCGCCGCTCCCCGTCTGCCCCTTCGTAACTACCGAAGAGGGCGTTCACCTCTTTGTGGTCCTCCTCGAGCATCTCGGTGACGCTGTTCTGTCCCATCTTTCGCTCCGCCATGATCTCCTCCTGTCGTTGCGCCGACACTAGGCCCCCGCGAGCCGGGTGGTTGGCGTCTACAGCCGGCCGCTCTCCCAGGCCTCGGACGCGCTACGGGCTCCCTGGTTCCTTCGCAGCTTGCGCTCCGCTGCCTCCCGGCGGACGCGCGGCGAGCTGAGGTCTCGAGCGACGAAGGCCTGCTTGACCCGTTCCAGTTCGGTTTCCTCTGGCTTGTACCTGGTGTTGAAGTAGGGCTCCTCGTAGATGAGGTGCTTGAAGACCCCGAGGTCGGACAGCGCCTCGCTCATCTCCTCGATCATGGCCCCGTTTCCCACCAGGTAAAAGTGCTTACCCCCCAGTGTGGCGAGCAGGGGAGGCACCGACTCGGTGATACGGCCGCGCAATCCCTGCCAGCCCTCGGGTGGCTGGGAGAGCGAGATCTGGTAGCTGAAGTCCTCACAGGTGCGAGCCAGGTCCTCGAGCTCGTTGAGCAGGCAGATGTCCTCGGCCATGCGTAGGCCCCAGAACACTCGGATCGGTTGCTCCATGCCCTCGTCGTGCAGGTAGCGGGCGAAGGACAGGAAGGGCCCGATACCCACGCCCGTGGCCATGAGGATGAGCTCGTTCTGCTCCTCCTCCTTGGGGACCATCGAGCGGCCGACCGGTCCGCGGAAGCCGATGACGTCACCGACCTTCAGGGCGCCGAGGTAGTAGGAGAGAGGTCCTTCGGGCACCAGCCGGACGAGTAGCTGGAATGTCCGCTCGTCGTTGGGGACGGAGACGATGCAATACGGCGTCTTCCTCACGCCGAAGCCTTCGATGTCGGCCTGGATGCCCACGAAGTGCCCCGGCTTGAAGTCGAAGGGCTCGTCGTCGACAACCTCGAAGGAGATGCGCACGGTGCCCGTGGAGGTGAGGGTCTCGTAGGCGGTGACTCGGGCGCGGCGCCCGTAGCGGTCGACGCGGCTGAGCTTGCGCTCGGGAGCGTCACGTGAGAGCGGATAGCTGCCGGCGGGAGGGACGATGACGTCGATGTCCGGCGCCAGGCGGTGCTCCTCCACGGCCGACTCGGTCCTGCCGCCGCGCCCCCGTTTGCTGGGTTCCATATGGTCCCCTCTTGCCTGGCGGCCCAACGCCCACCGGCGGTGTCGCCGAACTACGGCCGATCAGATGCTACCCCTGTGCGGTCGAGCCGGAACCCGCGCCATGGCGGCTGGCCTCCCGAAGTAAGAAGCCATGATCCGGAGTGCCAAGAGGGCTCCCCAAGCCTTAGCGTGCGGCCCATGGAGGACTTGGACGATGCCCGGTGGCCGGCCGGGGTCATCAAGGCGGTGTACGGCGCGGGCTACGGCTCGACCCGGGCCTTCCACGAGAAGGCCTCGATCCGACTTGGGATGGAGCCCTCGACTGACGGTTCGAGGGGGCCGGGGCTGGAGATCGGCTACACCCTCACGCCGTCGTGCGTCGGCACGGTGCTCGTCGCCGCCACCGAACGAGGTTTGTGTTCGGTGAAGGTCGGTCCCGGCGAAGCGCTGCTGGTCGAGGCGATGCGGATGGAGTTCCCCAGGTCCGAGCTGCAGAGGTCCGACGAAGAGCTGGCCGGGGTCGCCGCGTCCGTCCGTGCTCTGGCCGAGGGCCGCTCGGCAGAGCTCGACCTTCCCCTGGACGTGAAGGGGACGGTGTTCCAGGCCCGCGTGTGGGAAGCCCTCCGCCGGATCCCGGCCGGGAAGACACGGTCCTACGCCGAGGTGGCGGGCTCGATCGGTACCCCGTCGGCGGTGCGGGCGGTGGCCAACGCGTGCGGCGCCAACCCAGTGGCCCTCGTG
>JADDQT010000463.1 GCA_016781225.1 Actinomycetota bacterium | reverse complement strand
CTTGCCGCCAGCGCCTCCTCCGCATTGGTGGCGACCATGCCGGCTTCAGCCGCAAGCTGCCCCATCAGCGTGTCCGACTTCGGGCACAACCTGGAGGCTGTGCACAAGGCGATGAAGTCCATGACGGCCAGCTGCCGCACCATCGTCTTCACCCCCGGCACGTACGTCCTCAACGACCAATACCGAATCACGGCGACCTCGGTCAAGGTGGTCGGACAGCCCGGGGCCGTCATCAAGCCCGCGGCCGGCACCAAGTTCAGGGGCGGCCTGATCCAGATCTCCGGCACCAACGTCTCTGTGAGCGGCCTCACGATCATCGGAAGTCCGAGCAAGGGCATCGAGGCTCACCGCGCCGAGAATTTCGTGCTCTCCGACAACATCATCCGGGACAGCGGGACGCTCGGCATCCACCTGCTGGGGTCTGACCGCGGAACAGTGAGCAACAACACCGTCACCGGCAGCCGGAGCAACGGGATCGACATGCACGGCGCGAGGTACGTGGTCGTCCGGGGAAACAAGGTGTACCTCAACGGCGGCCCCAGGCTCAAGGGGTCGGAGAGAAACGAGGGCAACGGGATCCTCGCCTACTGCTCCCAGCACATCGACATACTGTCGAACACCGTGTACAACAACTCGCAGACCCAGCCTGGCAAGCGTGACGGCATCCGGATGTCCGACAGCCGGAAAGACCCCACCGAGATGCCCACGCGGTACATCACCGTCGACGGCAACGTCATTTACGACGACCAGCGGAGTGGCACCCAGGACTATGCCATCCACATCGGCGGAGCTTCCGTCAAGGAGGGTGAGGGGACCATCGACTTTGTCACGGTGACCAACAACAGAGGTTGGGGCAACCTCCACGCCGGCATCCGGACGAACGGTCTAGCCCGCGGTGCCACGTTCAGACAGTCGAACAACGACCTGAGAAGCCGCTAGCACCGGGCCCGCATA
>JADDQT010000036.1 GCA_016781225.1 Actinomycetota bacterium | reverse complement strand
CAAGCAGTTCCTCCACATCGACCAGTCCGAGTGCATCATGTGCGAGGGCTGTGTCGACATCTGTCCGTGGAAGTGCATCCACATGCTCTCCACCGACACCATCGCCGAGGCCGTGGAGACCGACCAGCCCGGCGAGGACCCGAGCGATCACGTGGTCTTCGTGGTGGACGAGGACGTGTGCACCCGCTGCGGCCTGTGCGTCGACCGCTGCCCCACCGGAGTCATCATCATGGGCAAGGCCGGCGTCTCACCCCGTGTCGAGGCCCACCAGCGGGACAACAAGCACGGGTACTCCTACGGGATGCGCTTCTGATGGCGAAGCAGATCACCCGGGGCAACGGAGACGGGACGGACTCCAAGCGGCGCGTTCCCATCGGGGAGCGGCTGGCCAAGGTCCAGGGCTCCCCGCTCTGGACCTCCATCTTCCGGCCCGGCTCCATCTTCCGAAAGGGCTACACGGACAGTCCCAGGAACCGCTCCTACGTGATCATGAACTCGGTGCTGTTCCACCTGCATCCCGTGAAGGTGAAGCGCCACGCCGTCAAGGTCAGCTACACGCTCTGCCTCGGCGGGCTGTCCTTCTTCTTGTTCATACACCTCACCGTCACGGGCATCTTCCTGATGTTCTTCTACCGGCCGACGGCGGCCCAGGCTTGGAACGACATCGCCAGCCTGCAGACGTCGGTGACCTTCGGCCTGCTCGTGCGGAACATGCACCGCTGGGCGGCCCACCTCATGGTGCTGTCCGTCTTCCTGCACATGGCCCGGGTCTTCTATCACGGGGCCTACAAACCCCCGAGGGAGTTCAACTGGGTGATCGGCATCATCCTGCTCACTCTCACGCTGCTGCTGTCGTTCACCGGCTACCTGCTCCCGTGGGACCAGCTGGCGCTGTGGGCGGTGACGGTGGGTACGAACATGATGGGCTACACACCGGTGTTCGGTTCCCAAGTGCGCTTCGTGCTTCTGGGCGGGGCCGAGATCGGCACCGACACCCTGCTGCGATGGTATGTCCTCCACGTCTTGATGTTCCCCTTCTTCATCGTGATCTTCATGGCCATCCACTTCTGGAGAGTCCGCAAGGACGGCGGCATCTCCGGACCGTTGTAAGGACCCATCCATGACCGAAATCCCCGAACATCTCCTCAAGCGAGCCCAGGAGCGGCGGGCACGCCTCGCCGGCCAGGCGGGTGGTGCGTCCTCGGGCGAGCCCGGCGCCACCGAGAGCCAGGCGAGCGCGGAGGATGGGGAGAAGATCCCCGCTCATCTGCTCCAGCGCATTGCCCAGGCCGGTGGCCAGGGCCAGCCGGGAGCGGTGGCCACCGCCACCCCGGCCACGGCTGCGCCAGTAGCGCCGTCCCGCCCGGCTGCGGTTGGTCCTGCCGGTCACACCCAGCGCCTGCTCACCGTCGTCAAGGCGGGTTCCATCCAGGACGTGAAGGCCACGCCCGGCGACAAGGTGCACGTCTGGCCCCACCTGCTGGTGGTCGAGTTCGTGGCCGCGCTGGCGATGACGGCGTTCCTGCTCGTGTTCTCGATGTTCGTCAACGCGCCGTTGCTCGGGCTGGCCAACCCGAACCTCACCCCCAACCCCTCCAAGGCGCCGTGGTACTTCCTCGGCCTCCAGGAGCTGCTGACGATGTTCCATCCCATGGTGGCGGGGGTCACCATCCCGGGGATGGGCCTCATCGGCCTGGGTGCGGCCGGTTACATCGACAAGAACCCCAGCCAGAAGCCAGAGGACCGGAAGTTCGCCGTATCCCTCCTCACCGTGTTCATGATGTTCTGGGCCACCCTCGTGATCATCGGGTCGTTCTTCCGAGGTGAGGGCTTCAACTTCATCATGCCGTGGGAGCAGGGCGTCCACGACATCTTCGACCTCTAGTCGTGTCCGACAGCGCACTGGTCATCGCAGCCGTCGTCACCGTGGTGGCTCTGGCCGCCCTCTTCGTCTACACGACGGCGGCTCGCCGCGACCGGACCGCGGCCCTGCGGGACGGCGACGAAGGGCCCAGTGGCGGCGGCGCCGAGACCGAGCGCTCACCCGGTCGCGACATCGAGCGTGCCGCGGTCCTCGAGCATCAGAGCAATGCCGCCCTGGCGGCCGCGGCAGACGCCGCTCCGGCCGTGCGTGGCCCCATGGATCCCGAGGTCCTCGACGTCACTCGGCGCCAGTTCATGAACCGCGGCATCACCGCCTTCTTCGGCCTGGGCGTGGGCGGCTTCGGCCTCGCCGCCATCAGCTTCCTGTGGCCATCCCGGTCGGGAGGGTTCGGATCCAAGGTCAACGTGGGCAAGATCGACGAGATCGTCAGTCAGATCAACTCCAAGCGGGAGCCGTTCTACGTGCCCGAGGCTCGAACCTGGCTCGCCACCTATCCCAAGGAGGCCGTGCCCAAGGCCAAGGGCGTGTACACCGGTGCCGTGCTCCAGGGCATGGAGAACGGGTTCGTCGCCCTTTACCAGAAGTGCGTCCACCTCGGCTGCCGGGTGCCCTGGTGCGCCGGCTCGCAGTGGTTCGAGTGCCCGTGCCACGGCTCGCAGTACAACCGGGTGGGCGAGCAGAAGGGCGGGCCCGCGCCCCGGGGCCTCGACCGCTTCGGCGTCTCCATAGCCGGTGACTCCATCGTCGTCGACACCCAAGAGGTGGTGCAAGGCCCGCCGATCGGGACCGACACCACCGGCCAGGGGGCCGAGGGGCCACACTGCGCGTGACCGACACGGCCACTGACCTCACAGCGCTTCGATGACGACGGTCCTGGCTGCGAGCACCGCCCAGCGACTGGGAACGGCAACCGTCGTCATCCTGGTTCTCGGCGTAGTCCTCTATGGCCTGTCCCACCTGTTCCGGGCCGAGGCCGCGCCCCCGGGCTCGGAAGTCGAGCTGGCGCCCAACCGCAAGCCCTACCTCGACGACGAGAGCCTCGAAGGCCCCAAGCTCAACCGGACCCAGCTCTCCGCGTTGCTCACCCTGGTGGTAGTCGCCGTGGGCCTGCCGGCCTATTGGCTGCGCGAGCCGAGCCGCCAAGAGGGCGCAACGCGCGGCTTCGACAAGCGTGCGGCCGGTCGGGGCTTCATCCTCTTCCAGCCGAACGACTCACCCGTGCATGCGGGCAACGTGGGGAAGTTCGGCTGCGGGGGCTGCCACGGCGCCACCGGTCAGGGAGGGCAGACGAACTACTCCCTCCCGGACCCGATCGACCCGAGCAAGCCTCCCCGGCAGGTCAAGTGGATCGCCCCGCCCCTGAACGACGTCCTGCTGCGCTACTCGGAGGCCGAGGTCACCTCGGTGATCGTCTACGGCCGAGTGAAGACGCCGATGCCACCCTGGGGGGTGAAGGGCGGCGGGCCCATGAACGACCAGCAGGTTTCGGACCTCGTCGCCTACATAAAGAGCATCCAGCGCGACCCGGCGGAGGTAAAGAAGGAGAACCTGGAGAAGTACGGGACCGACGGCGCCAGGATCTTCGATCAGTTCTGCTCCCGGTGCCACACGCAGGGCTGGTCCTACGGAGAGACCGGTGAGGTAGGCGGTGGTGCGTTCGGCCCGAGCCTGCTCGACGGCGCGACCGTCCGCCAGTTCCCCCTCGTCGAGGGTGACGACAGCCACGCCGAGTTCGTCTCCAAGGGCGGTGAGTACGCCAAGGCCTACGGCGTCCGGGGTGTAGGTGGCGACGAAGCCGGGGGAATGCCGGGCTTCGGAGAGATGCTGACGCCGGAGCAGATCAAGGCCGTCGTCGAGTACGAGCGCGGGCTGTGATTTCGCCTCGCAAGCAGAGCTTGGTGCCTCCGGCGGCCGCCCGAGACGACAGGACTTCGCCTTGACGCTTCAGCTCTTCCCGGCGGCGTTGCGGTGGGACCCTCAGATTCGTGGAGGCCTGATCGTACTCACGGCGGTCACCATCCTCATCGGGAGCGTGTACCTCCTGCTGGCCACCAACACAGGCGCGCGTCTGGGCTTCGTGCTCGCTGCCGCTGGCCTTTTCGGGTGGATGACGCTCATGGGCGTGGTGTGGATGGTGTTCGGCATCGGGATCAAGGGCGAGGAGCCCAGCTGGAAGCCGTTGGAAGTGGTCTCTGGAGACCTGTCGCAGTCCACCGTGGCAGTGGCGCGTCGATTCCCCGACGGCTGGAAGCCGGTGCCCAAGACCGATCCCGCACTGGCGGACGCCGAGGGGGCGGCAGACGCGCTGCTCTCGGGTGAGGGGGGCGAGAGCGAAGAGGGTGAGGGCGGCGAGGGCGGCGAGGCCGGCGAGGGTGGCGAGGCCGAGGGGGAGAAGCTCCGCCTCGAGCCGCCGTTCGAGAAGAAGTCGGACTACCGGATGGCGGGCGCCTTCAGGAGCGGCGGCGAGAACTGGTTCCTGCTCGGTGTCAGGCACCGTCCGCACTACATCGCCGTCCAGGTGGAGCCCACCGCCACCGCCCCCGGGGACGTGCAGGGGAAGTCTCCCACGACCGTGGTCATGCTCCGGGACCTCGGCAACCTGCGGGCGCCTTCGTTCTTCTTTGCCCTGTTCGCCGCCATCCTCTTCGGGATCTGCTGCTACAGCCTGCACCAACGGGACCGGCGGGTGGCTGCGGCGGCGCAGGCGCCGGTCCCCTAGGCTGGAGGCCGTGGCCGAGTACCTCCCGATCTTCACCATGCTGGTGCTGGCCACCCTCTTCGCCGGCCTCTCGTTCCTGGGCTCGTCGCTGCTCGGACCGAAGAAGCCCACCAGGGCCAAGCAGGCGGCCTACGAGTGTGGGATCGTGCCCAGGCGTGAGCCGGCTGAGCGCTTTCCGGTCCGCTTCTACCTGGTGGCGATGATCTTCATCATCTTCGACATCGAGATCATCTTCCTCTACCCGTGGGCGGTGATCTTCCGCCAGCTCGACCTGTTCGGCCTGGTCGAGATGATCGTGTTCGCCGTCGCCGTCTTCGTGTCCTTCGTGTACCTAATCAGCAACGGCGCTCTGGACTGGGGGCCGGTCAAGCGCATGCGCCCGGCGGCCACTGCGCCGAGCCGCACCAGCGATTCCACCGTCCGGCGCATCAGCCGTTCGGAGGAGGCGGCGTAGCCCATGCCCGGACTGGACGAGCTCAACCACAACTTCATCACCGGCAACCTCGAGAACCTGGTCAAGTGGGCCCGCCGCAACAGCGTGTGGCCCGCCACCTTCGGGCTGGCCTGCTGTGCCATCGAGATGATGGGGACAGGGGCGTCCAACTTCGACATGGCTCGCTTCGGCATGGAGGTCTTCCGTGCCTCGCCCCGCCAGGCCGACCTCATGATCGTGGCCGGCCGCGTCTCGCAGAAGATGGCTCCCGTTCTCCGCCAGGTCTACGACCAGATGGTCGAGCCAAAGTGGGTCATCTCCATGGGTGTGTGTGCCTCCACCGGCGGCATGTTCAACAACTACGCACTGGTACAGGGAATCGACCAGGTGGTCCCAGTGGACGTGTACGCGCCCGGGTGCCCACCGGGTCCGGAGACCCTGATGCACTCGATCCTGACCCTGCACGAGAAGATCCGCACCGGTGAGATCACCCACCGCCGGGAGGAGACCGGCGCCGGGGCCGGACTGCAGTTGGAAGAGGCGCTCCCTGAGCGTCATTCGTCGGAGCCCACCCAGGCCTACGTGGGCACCCCCCAGTGAGCAGCCGACCGAGGGAGTCGGCGCCCGCACCGGAGCCCGTCCACGGAGCGCCCGTGACCACGTCCCACGGTCAGCGGGTGTTGCATGCCACGCCCGAGTCCTACCTCGGCCTGGTGTCGGAGCTTCGGGCCGAGGGCTTCGACATGTGCGTGGACCTGTGCGCCGTCGACTACCTGGCCCACCCCGGCCGGTCGTTGCCCGACGGCATCGCCGCAGAGCGCTTCGAGGTGGTGGTCGACCTGTTGTCGCTGCAGCAGCGCAAGCGGGTGCGGGTACGGGTGCAGGTTCCCGAGTCCGACCCCCGAGTGACCTCGCTGTTCGGGCTGTACCCCGGCACCGAGGCCATGGAGCGAGAGGCCTTCGACCTCCTGGGCGTGCGCTTCGACGGCCACCCCGATCTCTCTCGCATCCTGATGCCCGAGGACTGGGAAGGCCATCCGCTGCGAAAGGACTACTCGGTGGGTCGAGTGCCCGTGCAGTTCAAGGCTGCGCGCTCCACGAGGTGACGCCGCGCCAATGAGCGAGTCCCAGATGAGCTCGACCGAGGGAGAGGACCTGGTCCAAACGGGGTTGATCGAGACCTTCGAGGGCACCCAGGAGATGGACGACCGCGCGTCCACCTCCGGCACCGAGCTGCTCCGCCAGCAGGGTGCAGTGCTGCGGCTGAGCGAGGGCATCAGCGTGGACCCCGGGGCGTTCAACACCGAGATCACCGAGGACGAGACCATGATCCTCAACCTCGGCCCCCAGCACCCCTCCACCCATGGCGTGCTCCGGCTCATGATGGAGCTCGACGGGGAAACGGTGCTGCGCACCAAGCCGATCGTCGGCTACCTCCATACGGGCATGGAGAAGACGGGGGAGGAGCTCACTTACCTCCAGGGGCCCACCAACGTCACCCGGATGGACTACCTCGCCCCCTTGTTCAACGAGTGCGTGTTCTCCATGGCGGTGGAGCAGCTGCTCGAGATCGAGGTGCCCCCGAGAGCGACGTGGATCCGCATGCTCATGTGCGAGCTCAACCGCATCTCCTCGCACCTCCTGTTCATGGCCACCAACGGCTTGGACGTGGCCGCCCTGTCGATGATGCTGTACGCCTGGCGCGAGAGGGAGATGGTGCTCTCCTTCATGGAGAAGGTCACGGGGCTGCGGATGAACCACAACTACATCCGTCCCGGAGGCGTGGCGGCCGACCTGCCGGACGGCTGGCGCGACGACGTGCTCGCCATCTGTGACCTCATACCGCCGCGCCTCGACGAGTACGACGATCTGCTCACCGGCCAGCCCGTGTTCCTGCAGCGCACCGAGGGCGTCGGCACCATCTCCGGAGAGGAGGCCATCGCCCTCGGCGCCACGGGGCCCATCCTCCGCTCGAGCGGCGTGGCGTGGGACCTGCGCCGTGACATGCCCTACCAGTTCTATGACCAGCTGGAGTTCGACGTGATCGTGGGCAAGTACGGCGACGCCTTCGACCGCTACTCCATCCGGCTCAACGAGATGCGGGAGTCCGTCCGCATCGTGCGCCAGATCGTCGAGCTGATGCCACAGGGTGACTACCGGCTGCAGGACAAGAAGGTCACACCACCGCCCCGGGCCCGCATCGACCAGTCGATGGAAGCGCTCATCCACCACTTCAAGATCTTCACCGAGGGCTTCAAGGTTCCCGAGGGCGAGGTCTACGTGGCCATCGAGTCCCCCCGCGGTGAGCTCGGTTGCTACCTGGTGTCCAACGGCACGGCCAAGCCCTACCGGCTCCACATCCGGGACCCGAGCTTCGTGAACATCCAGGCGCTCCCGCCCATGATGCGCGGCGGCCTGGTAGCCGACGCCGTGGCCATCATCTCCTCAGTAGATCCAGTGATGGGAGGCGTCGACCGATGATTTCGCCTCCGAAGCGGGGCTTCCTCGGCGAGCTTTGTCGTGCTCCGGCCGACCGGCTTTGCCGGCACGGTCTTCGCGCTCACCACCTCTTCGCCGTTAGCCGGAGTGGGCGCCTTCGGCGCCTGGAGCGGCCACCGGCGGTTGGGAAGGCGTGGGTCTGATGGCGCGGCTGTCTCCGGAAATTGTGCAGAGGGCGCGGGACATGATGGCGCTCTACCCGCGTCCTCGCTCGGCCATCATCCCCGTCCTGCACCTGGCCCAGGAGCAGGACGGCTACCTGACCGAGGACGCCATGGCCCACATCGGCGAGCTCCTCGACATCACCCCGGCCGAGGTCTACGGCACGGCCAGCTTCTACGACATGCTCTTCCGCGAGCCCGTCGGTCGCCACCTGATCTCGATATGCACCAACGTGGCCTGCATGATCAGCGGCGCCTACGAGCTGCTGGACCACGCCGAGAAGACGCTCGGGATCAAGGCCGACACCACCACCGCCGACGGCGAGTTCACCCTCGAGGAGTTCGAGTGCATCGCCCTGTGCGACAAGGCGCCCTGCCTCACCGTGAACTGGCGATTCTTCGGCCCGGTCACCAACCAGGACTTCGACCGCCTGGTGGACGACCTGCGTGCCGGCCGCCTCGCCGACGACGTGCCGCCCCACGGCACACTGTGCCGGGTGCGTCGCACGGTGGGCCTGGCAGCGCAGGTGCCGTTCCCCGGCAGGGAGGGAGATCCCATGAAGAAGCCGGTCAGCGATCTACCCGACGACAAGGCCGGGCCCCACACGGGGACGCCTCCTGTCGACAAGCGCACGCCCGGGGAGCGCGTCGCCGAGGGCCAGCAGCCTGCCCGCGAGGGAGCGGTGCCCCAGGTGGACGAGTCCGCCGCCGAGATCCTGCACCCCGAGGGAACCGACACTGGCCCCACTGCCGGCGGCTCCCGCGCCGGAGGAGGAACCTAGGCCCATGCCGGTCACCGACGTCGAGCCCATCGTCACCCGCAGGCTCGGCCTTCCCGAGTCCTGGACGCTCAAGACCTACGTGGACAACGGCGGCTACGCCGCCCTGCGCAAGGCGCTGTCCATGGCGCCCGGTGCCATCAAGGACGACGTGCTCAACGCCAGCCTCCTGGGCCGGGGCGGCGCGGGCTTCGACGCCGGCAAGAAGTGGAGCATGTTGGCCAAGGGACAGCCGTCCTACCTCGTGGTGAACGCCGACGAGAGCGAGCCGTGCACGTTCAAGGACCACATGCTCATCGAGGGCGATCCGCACCAGCTCATCGAAGGCACCATCATCTGCGCCTACGCCAACGGCGTGACCCAGGCCTTCATCTACGTGCGCGGGGAGTTCGCTCTCGGCGTGGAGCGGCTCACGGCTGCGGTCAACGAGGCCTATGACTACGGGGCGCTCGGGCGCGACATCTTCGGCTCCGGCTTCGACCTCGATCTGGTGGTCCACTACGGCGCCGGGGCCTACATCGTGGGCGAGGAGACGGCCCTGCTGGAGAGCCTGGAGGGCAAGCGCGGCTTCCCTCGTATCAAGCCGCCCAACTTCCCGGCCGTGGCCGGGCTCTACGGATGTCCCACCGTGGTGAACAACGTGGAGACGCTGTCGTACCTGCCGTGGATCGTGATCAACGGCGGATCGTCCTTCTCCCGGATGGGCGAGGGCGTGTCGGCCGGCACCAGGCTCTTCTCGCTGTCCGGGCACGTGAACCGACCCGGCAACTACGAGTTCGAGTGGGCCAAGGCCACGTTCCGAGACCTCATCGAGCACCCGAGGCTCGGTGGCGGGGTGCGCAACGGCAACGAGCTCAAGGCCATCATCCCCGGCGGGGCCTCCTCGCCGTGGTTCGGTCCGGACAAGCTCGACATGGAGCTCCAACACGACGTGGTCCAGAAGGCGGGCTCCATGCTCGGGTCGGGATCGGTCATCGTGATGGACCACACCACCTGTGCCGTGCGCGCCGCGTGGCGGATCGTGAAGTTCTTCCACCGCGAGTCGTGCGGGCAGTGCACACCCTGTCGCGAAGGCAGCGGTTGGCTCGAGAAGATCATGATCCGCATCGAGCAGGGGTCCGGACGCGAGGAGGACCTCGAGCTCCTGCTCGATGTGTGTGACAACATCTCCCCCGACATAACCTGGCCCCCGAAGCAGACCACGATCTGCGTGCTCGGCCCGTCCATCCCCCCGGCCATCTCCACCAGCCTCAACATGTTCCGCGACGAGTACCTGGTGCACATCAAGGAAGGGGGGTGCCCCTTTGACTGATCAGAAGACGGAGCAGGAGAAGGAGACCGTCTCCATCGTCGTCGACGGCCAGCCGGTGGAGGCCAAGCCCGGAGAGCTGGTCATCGCTGCCGCGGAGCGGCATGGCGTCTACATCCCCCGGTTCTGCTACCACCCCCGCATGCGGCCCGTGGCCATGTGCCGCATGTGCCTGGTGGAGATCGAGACGCCGAAGGGCTTCATGCTCCAGCCCGCCTGCTACATACCGGTGAAGCCGGACATGCAGGTGATCACCACCTCGGCCAAGGTGAAGAAGGCCCAGGACGGCGTGCTCGAGTTCCTGCTCATCAACCACCCCCTCGACTGCCCCGTCTGTGACAAGGGCGGCGAGTGCCCCCTCCAGGACCAGACCCTCGCCTACGGGCCCGGAGAGTCCCGGTTCGTGGAGGAGAAGCGCCACTTCGCCAAGCCCATCCCCCTCTCGGCGCTGGTGGACATCGACCGGGAGCGCTGCATCCAGTGCGACCGCTGCACCCGCTTCGCCGAGGAGGTGGCGGGCGACCCCCTCATCGAGTTCATCGGCCGGGCCGACGAGCTGCAGGTCAACACCTTCCCCGACCACCCCTTCGCCTCCTACTTCTCCGGCAACACCGTCCAGATCTGCCCGGTGGGGGCCCTGCTGGCCAGGCCGTACCGGTTCAGGGCCCGGCCCTGGGACCTGGAGCAGGTGGAGAGCACCTGCACCTCGTGCGCCTTCGGTTGCCGGGTGGCGGTGCAGTCGTCGTCCAACGCCCTCACCCGGTACATCGGAATCGACAGCGATCCCGTCAACCACGGGTGGCTCTGCGACATGGGCCGGTTCGACTTCGAGGCCATCAACAGCGGCGACCGGCTCGCCAAGCCGCTGATGAGGAAGACGGGCGCATCCGAAGGCGACGAGGACGAGCTAACAGAGGTGTCCTGGGGCGAGGCCCTGACCGCCGCCGCCAACCAGATCGAACGGGCACGTTCGGTTCACGGCCCGAGTGCCGTCGCCGTCCTGGGCGGGGCCCGGCTGCCCAACGAGGACGCCTACGCGTGGGCCAAGCTGGCCAAGGCAGTGATCGGTACGGACAACGTCGACGCCCAGCTCGGCGACGGCCTGCCCGCCGAGCTGGTGCTCGGACTGCCCCGCGCCTCCATCGACGACGCGTGCAGCGCGCCCGCCGTCATCCTCCTCGGACCCGATCTCAAAGAAGAGCTCCCTGTCCTGTTCCTCCGCCTCCGGGCAGCAGCCATCAACCGCGACATGCCCATCGTGGAGCTGGCTCCCCAGCGCAGCGGGATGTCGCGTTACTGCAGGACCACCCTGGCCTACCGTCCTGGCGAAGCGGCGGCCGTCGCCGCCGCCCTGGTGGACGGCAGCGATTCGGACGTGGCTGGCGTCAGTGCCGCCGCCATAGCCCAGGCCCGAGAGCTGCTCGAAGAAGGCGCCGTCGTGGTGCTCGGCCGGCCCTCGCTGGCCGAGTCGGCCGACTCGATCGCCGCCGCCGCCGGCGCCCTGGCGAAGCTACCCGGCGTGCGCTTCCTGCCCGCGCTGCGGCGAGCCAACGTGATGGGAGCTCTGGACATGGGGCTGGCGCCGGGGATCCTCCCCGGGCGCGTGGGCCTGTCCGAGGGACGGGACTGGTTCTCCCGGGCGTGGGGCACCGTTCCCGAGGGCAGGGGCCTCGACGCGGCGGGGATCCTGGCCGCAGCCGCCGAAGGCCGCATCCAGTGCCTGGTGCTCCTCGGAGCCGATCCCATATCGGACTTCCCCGATCACCAGCTCGCGCGACGTGCCGTGGCCGGGGCCGGGTTCGTGATCGCCCTCGACACCTTCCTCACTCCCTCGTCGCGGCAAGCCAACGTGGTCCTTCCGGCCGCCTCTTACGCCGAGCGCCCGGGCACCACCACGAACATCGAGGGCCGCATGACCCGCCTCGGACAGAAGGTCGTACCCCCCGGCGTGGCCCGGCCCGACTGGATGGTTGCCGTGGAGCTGGCGGCTCGTCTCGGTCCCGGGTTGGGTACCGAGAGCCTCGAGGATCTCTGGGACGAGGTCGAGCGTCTGGC
>JADDQT010000462.1 GCA_016781225.1 Actinomycetota bacterium | reverse complement strand
AGGCCGCGGCCCTCCTGGCCGCAGTGCCTGCGGCCAGGCGTATGGCAGCAGCCCGACGAGGGGAGACGTCCCGATGACCGACCAGCGCGGACAGAGCGAAGACAGCGAGGTGGCGGCTGACTATGCCGCGCTGCGCCGGGACGTGGGCGCCGTGTGGCTCGACCGGGACTTCCTCAAGGTCGAAGGCCCCGACACGTTCTCCTTCCTCCAGGGCCAGCTCAGCCAGGACGTGTCCGGCTTGGCCATCGGCGACGCGGCGGAGTCGTTCCTCCTCCAGCCCCAGGGCAAGGTCGACGCCATGGTGCGGATCACCCGAACCGACGACGAGGAGGCCGTGATCGACGTCGACGGGGGTTTCGGTGCGGCCGTAGCGGAGCGTCTCAATCGCTTCAAGCTGCGGGTGAAGGTCGACTTGGAGGAGCTCGACTGGCGTTGCCTGGCGTTGCGGGGCCCCAAGGCCCACGATCTCGAGCCCATCACCGGCGCGGTGGTGGACGCCGACTGGCCGGGGCTGCCGGGCGTGGACGTGATCGGCGTGGAGCCGGGTGTTCCCGACGACGTACGCCAGTGCGGCGAAGAGGCATGGCAGGTGGTGCGCATCGAGGCCGGCATACCGCTCATGGGCACCGAGCTCAGCGAGCGGACGATCCCCGCCGAGGCCGGAGTGGTGGAGCGCACCGTCAGCTTCACCAAGGGCTGCTTCACCGGCCAGGAGCTGGTTGCCCGCATCGACTCGAGGGGGGGCAATGTGCCCCGGCACCTCCGGGGTGTGGAGGTGGCGGGCGACCGGGTCCCACCGGTGGGGTCGGTTGTGGTGGTCGAGGCCAAGGAGGTCG
>JADDQT010000234.1 GCA_016781225.1 Actinomycetota bacterium | reverse complement strand
GGTCAGCGAGAACGGGCGCGTGCTCGAGGCAACGGCCCTTCTGCGCGACGGGAAGCCAGGTTCGCTGGGACCCTTGCTCGCCCAGTCTCACGCATCCCTGCGTTACGACTTCGAGGTTTCGGTCCCCGAGTTGGACGTGGCCGTGTCCGCCGCTGAGGATGCCGGAGCGCTCGGCGCGCGCTTGACCGGCGCCGGCTTCGGCGGCTCGGCGCTGGCCTTGGTCCCATCGGACCGCTGCGGGGACGTGCGGGCTGGTGTCCTCAGCGGCTTCGCCGACTGGGGCTTCGCCGAGCCGTCCCTCTTCGCCGTCGAGATCGGTGACGGCGCCGAGCGAGTGGGGCCGGGTAGTAAGTGAGCCGTCCCGCGCGCGAGTCGGACGAGGGGCCTACGTTCCGCAACCCGCTCCACGGAGGAATCTTTGCCGATCCCTTCGTGCTCAAGTTCAACTGTCGTTACTACGCCTACGGCACGCCACCGCCAGGTAAGGCCCTTCCGGTCCTGCGCTCGGTCGACCTGGTCCACTGGGAGAAGGCTGGCGAGCTCATGGGCCGTCCAGCAGCGGGGCTCTCCCACTGGGCACCCGAGGTGGCGTACGACAACGGGCGCTTCTTCCTCTACTACTCCGCGGGCGGAGCCGAAGGCGAGGGCCAGCAGCTGAGGGTGGCGGTGGGCGAGTCACCGACCGGGCCGTTCGACGAGGACCTCGGCCTGCTCGACCCCGACGACCCGTTCACCATCGACGCCCATCCCTTTCACGACGACGACGGCCAGTGGTACCTGTTCTACAGCCGCGACTTCCTAGACGCCGAGCCGGTCGGCACGGGCATCGTGGTCGACAAGCTCCTCGACATGTCCAAGCTGGGCGGCGAGCGGACCACGGTCATGCGGCCACACGCAGATTGGCACCTCTTCGAGCGCAACCGCCGCTGGTACGACCGGGTGTGGGACTGGTACACGGTCGAGGGACCGTTCGTCCGGAAGCACGACGGCCGCTACTGGTGCTTATACAGCGGAGGAGCGTGGAAGGCGGAGAACTACGGGATCAGCTCGGCCGTGGCCGACGACCCCCTCGGACCCTTCGAGCCCGTCGAGGGCAGCGACACGGCGGACGTCCTGCGGACGGTCCCCGACCGTGTCATCGGGCCGGGCCACGGTTCTGTCACCGTGGCGCCCGACAACCTCACCGAGTACCTCGTCTACCATGCCTGGGACCTGGGACAGACCGGGCGTTACATGTGTGCCGACCGCCTCGTCTGGTCGCACGACCGGCCGCAGTCGCCCGGACCCCGCACTGATCCCCAACCCTCACCACCGCAGCCGATGCTCAGCGACCTCTTCGAGGCCGGATGCGGCGATGCACAGCTCGAGCACTGGCAGCTCCAGGGCCGATGGGAAGTCGGGTCCGGCCAGCTGTTCCAGCCAGGTGACGCTGAACCAGCGACGGCAGTGGTCCGGGCCCAGACGCCGCAGTCGTTCCTGTTCGAGGTGAACGTGGCGGCGCGCAGCCACAGCAGCAGCCGGCCGGCCGGGATGTACGGCGCTCTGGCTTCCTACCATGACGGGGCCAACTACACCGCGGTCTCGCTGCAGCCCGAGGCCGGCTTGCTGTGCTGGCAAACCCATGAAGCCGGTGTGCTGGCATCCAGCGGCGAGCTCACCCGGCTCAGAGCCGACTTCCGGGCCGAGGCGTACCACCAGCTCCTGCTTCGCCGTGAGGGCCCCAGAGTGCACGTAAGGCTGGACGGGGTGTCCGTGGGACCTGTCGGGGCCGACCTGGGACCGGGCGCCGTAGGCCTGATCTCCACGGGGGCACCGGTGGCCTTCGCGGGCGTTGCTCTCAGCGATCTCCGCGTCGATCACTGACCCGCATTGAGCTGCACGGGTCTGGCGACAGCTCGGGGTGACCGTCACCGTGCGGGACAAGAGTCGCCAACGCCGGTGCTTGCCGCCATGCTTCCGCGGCCGTGCCCTCGACAACTGAGGATGCAGTGAGCGACCAGTAGGGTTTGGAGTGAAACATGACGATCAGGAGGGATCTATGGCGGATCGGAGGGCGAGCGCCGACTGGCGGGGAGATCTGTTCAAGGGAGCTGGCACTGTCTCGGCGGAAAGCAGCGGCCTGTTCAACAACGCCGATGTGACGTGGGCTTCTCGCACGGAAGAAGCGGATGGCAAGACGAGCCCGGAGGAGCTGATTGCCGCCGCTCACGCCGCTTGTTTCGGCATGGCCCTGTCAAACGAGCTGAGCAGCAGGGGCAGCGACCCGGAGCAATTGCACGTTGACGCCACCTTGAGCTTCGAGGATGGCAAGGTCACCACCATGGCTCTCGACGTCGACGCCGATGTACCCGGGCTGGACGAACAAGGCTTCGAGGAAGCTCTGGCCGCCGCTGAAGAGTCTTGCCCGGTATCCAATGCCCTTCGGGGCAACGTGGAGGTCAAGGTGACGGGCGGCTTGGGCTAGCCGACAGCGGGGTCCTAGCCGGTCCAGCCAGAGGGCGGTGCGGCTGCTCCCCGTTGCTCCCCGAGTGGGAACCTGATCGGACCGCTCGGCCGCCTACCAGGGTACTGAGGCGACACTCGTGGACTCTCTCGGGTACCGACGGGACCGTCCACCCGGGTAAAGGGTCGACCTGATACTTCACTAGCGCGCTCGGAGGGATTCGAACCCCCAACCTTCTGATCCGTAGTTGCATCGAAGCGATGTCAGGTGGTGACGTCGGATGCCGGAAAGTGCCTCTGACCTGCAGCTTCGTCTTCCGCCGGTGACGTCCAGTATCTACCTGAAAGCCCTCGTGTCGGGCCATCCTGTAGAAGATCCGCGCCGAGCTGGTGACGACCACGCCGGGCCGCAGACACCTTCCCGGTCTCCTAGGTCGAGGCGGAGCTTCTCTTGCGTGGGCAGGGGGCAACCTTGGCCACGTCGAAGCCGTCCGTAACCGGTTGCAGGGTGCACGACTGATGTCCCTCGGCGTCCGGCCCGTTCGCTTATGTGCTACCTTGTCGCACATGGAGGAGATCGGCGTCCGTGAGCTCAGGCGAGACGCCAGCCGGTACCTCTCCCGAGTACGAGCTGGCGAAGTCTTCGTCGTGACCGACCGTGGGCGGCCGGTGGCGCGGCTGTCGCCGGTCGGCGATACGGTCGGATACGACGCGTTGCTGGCCGATGGCCGGATCGCTCCGGGGTCCGGTCGGGAGCTCGCCGATGTGCTCACCGACCTCGACGCCGACCTGCCGCCGGACGAGGGGCCGTCGGTGTCGTCGGCGCTGGCGTCGCTCCGCGCTGGCGAGCGCTGAGTGGCCGTCTGGTACCTGGACACCTCGGCTGTGGCCAAGCTCGTCCGCCCGGAGCCGGAGACACCGAACCTACGACGGTGGATGCGCAATAGGCGTTGGATCGTGTCCGACCTGCACCGGACCGAGCTTCGCCGAGCTGCGGCTCGGGCCGGGGGACGAGCCCCGGCTCGCGCCGACCGGCTGCTTGCGGAGAGTGATGTCATGGGCATTACTGCCGAGGTCTTCGACCGCGCCGGCGCGATGGCGCCACCCGAGTTGCGCTCCCTCGACGCCTTGCACTTGGCCGCAGCGATGTCGCTCGGTCCCGACCTGGCAGGCATCGTCGCCTACGACGACCGCTTGGCGTTGGCCGCATCCCACGCCGGCCTGAAGGTCGCTTCCCCGGGCGCGGCGACTACTCGTACTCCCTGATTGCGTACAAGCACGGTAG
>JADDQT010000233.1 GCA_016781225.1 Actinomycetota bacterium | reverse complement strand
GAAACCGCCGTCAGGGTGGTCCCATGAACGTGGTGAACGACATGGGGGTGGAGACGTCCCACGACGGACAAACCGCCCGGCACTCAGGTAGCACAACTCATTGCCACCCCACCGTGGTCTTCCCCGCTGGTTAGCCGGGATGGATCACGGCTCGTGTATGCGGTGAAGATCGAGCCCAGGGACACCTTCGAAGATGCCGTCGCCACCGGCCAGCTCTAAGCCCAGTACCAATGCGGTGGTGGCGACCCAGCGATCTGCCTCATGAACCTTTTGCCCGAGAGGATGACCGATGCGACCAGCCTCCACTCGCAGCTCGGCGCAGCGCCAGATCAACGACTCGTTGGTCTGGATGACGTCAAGGTCGCCCAGGGAGCGTTCCAACCGTCGAATACGCAGGTCGCCCCAGCCCGCTCGAAGAGCGCCGTAGCGCAACTCGGTCACGGTCACGAACGACACGACCCGGGCACGAGCACCGACCACGGCTCGGGTCCTCTCCGCTCGGGGCAGTGGCCGAGGGTCGAGCAGCCAGCTCGTAGCGTCTGTGTCCAGCACGACATGGCTAGCTCGGCTGAGCCGGGCGGTCACGCCTCAGCGATGGTGGCGTGGAAGGCGTCCCACTCTTCGTCCGTGACTTCCTCGAGGGCGAATTCCTGAGCGTTGAGCTGTGGCAGGGCATCCGCGAGGCGATCATCATCGACTGTGAACGACCGAAGAGGGCGTCGCTCCGGCTGCTCAAGGACGGACATGGAGCAATTCTAGGAGACGCCGCCTCGAGAAATCGTCTGCGGCAGTAGCCATGGCATCATCCCGGCGGTGGAGCGGCGGCGCCATCATCGGAGCGAATCGGCAAGACCGTCGCGCTTGGCACCTCTCTCGCCGCTCGGATCAGGCGGTCGATGCCGGTGGCCACCACTCGGTCGCGTTCGTCGGTGGCGTGCTGATAGCGAAGCGCAGCCTCCTGTGTGGCAGCCCCAGGCGCCGCATGATCTCTTTGGTACCGGCTCCGGTTGATGCGGCCAAGGTCCCGGCCACGTGGCGCAGGTCGTGCAGGTGTACATGAGTGAGATCGAGGGACTGGCGTGCCCGGTCCCACTCCTTCTGCCACACGCCGGCACGAACCGCTCCGCCTCTCTCTCCGACGAAGACCAACGCGTCGCACTCCGCTGACACCCAGCGGGCGAGGTGCTCTTCCAGCTCTCGTACCAGCTCGCTAGGCAAGGCCAGCGTCCGCCGGCCGGCCAGGGTCTTTGGCGGTCCGACCAACGGCTCGCCCCGCTTCGACTCTTGACGTTGCACCCGGACATCCACCGTCATGTGCAGCAGGTCGAGGTCGCCACGTGCAAGCCCGAACAGTTCGCCGCGGCGCAGTCCGGTGAATGCGGCAAGAAGAACCAGCGCCCGGAAGCGGGGCGCTACCGCATCAGAAAGCGCATACACCTGCCCGATGGTGGGGATCGAGCGTTCCTTGCACTGCTCGACACCCGCCCCCTTGATCGAACATGGGTTGACGACCAGGTGCCCGTCATCGACGGCTGTGCTCAGGATGGCTCGCAACAACCGGTAGCACTTGGCGACCGTTGAAGGCCCCGGTCCGTCTTCGAGTAGGCGGACGTGCCATCGACGCAAGGTCGCGGTGGTCATGCGGCCGAGCGGAACCGCCCCAAGCGTGGGCAGGATGTGGAGGCGCAGGTAGCCCTCGTAGAGTTCTCGCACACGCGGTCGCAGCGGCTCGCCCCGTGAGGTCAGGCGAGATCCGAGCCAATCAGTGGCGTACTCCTGCAGGGTCATCCGGCCGTGCTCGGGTGCGACCCACGCCCCCCGGCCTTGGTCGGACAGCGCTCGAGCGAACGCAACCTCGGCCTCGGCCTTGGTCCTGAAGGTACCGACGCTCACCCGCGGCCAGTGGCTGGATCAACCAACCGGACCCGCCAGCGACCACTGGGCATCCGGTCTATGCCACCGACCTGACGCCGCCTTCCTCGTGCCATTACTACTCCTCCTCGTCTGTTTGTGGCTCTCCTGCCCCGTTCCGTGGTCCAGTCGGTTGTTCCAGTGCTCCTTCCGATGCGAACTCGCCTCTCCCGGGCGCTGCCTCCACTTGACCCCGTAGGTGCCCCAGTCGATCTGCCACCATTCGCAACGCCTTCCCCCAGCCCCACTGGCGCAAGGTGTGGTCCACGACCCGCTGGAGCGGGTCAATCGAGAGATCAAGAGGCGCACCGACGTGGTCGGCATCTTCCCCAACGGCGCCGCCGTCCTGCGCCTGGCCGGCTCGGTGTTGTTGGAGGTGCACGACGAGTGGGCCGTGGCCGAGCGGCGCTATTTGTCCGAGGCCTCGATGGCGAAGCTCTTCGAGAGCGACAACGATGGAGCGAAGCGAAAGGAGGTGGGGAAGAAGACCAAGGAGCTGCTCGCATCCTGACGAGCAGCTGTGCCGACGTCGATGATCACGTCGGTCTCATTTTCCCACCACTCCAAGGGACACGGCCAGTTCGTAGGATCTTGGTGGCATCACACACGCGGTTCCGGCACGAGACCCCGCTGCCGCTGCAGCGGTCACCGCCAAGCGACCGGCGTGACCTTGGCGTGACCTAACGGGGGGCTATTGAGGGTCACGGGCGGACACACAAGGACACTGGATAACGCTCTGACCAGCCCTTTTGCCCGCCTGGGCCGTAGCCACACCCCGTTCGGCACAGCTTGGGAAGCTGATGTTCTGCCTCTGAACTACGCCCCCGAACGACGAGCCACTGTAGCTTGGGCCGCCAGATGATCCTGTCCGATCGCACCATCCGAGAGGAGCTGGAGGCCGGTCGCATCGAGATCGATCCCCTCGGCGACGGCTGTGTCCAGCCCTCCTCGGTGGACTTGCACGTCGACCGCTACTTCCGCGTCTTCCGCAACCACAGCGCCCGGGTCATCGACGTGCGGGAGAACCAGGAGGGCCTCACCGACCTAGTCGAGATTGGCGCCGGCGAGGCCTTCGTCCTCCACCCGGGTGAGTTCGTGCTGGGTTCCACCGCAGAGCGCGTGCGCCTCCCGGACGACCTGGTGGCCAGGCTCGAGGGCAAGTCGTCGCTCGGCCGCCTCGGGCTTCTCATCCACTCCACGGCGGGGTTCGTGGACGCGGGCTGGGACGGCCACTTGACCCTCGAGCTGTCAAACGTGGCCACCCTGCCGATCACCATCTACCCGGGCATGAAGATCGGCCAGATCAGCTTCTTGCGCATGACAACCGCTGCAGACACGCCCTACGGCTCGGCCACTGTGGGCTCCAAATACCAGGGCCAGCGCGGGCCAACGCCGAGCCGGTACTACGAGAACTTCGCGTCCGAACCTCGCCCCACACGTTGATGGCGCGTTCGTTTCTTCACTCGGAGGAAACACCCCAGCAACGTTGAGCCCTTAGCGTGCGGCGATGGACGCGGTCCTGCTGCGTTGGCCACGCGAGGCGGAACGGCGCGAGGTCCTGGCGCAACAGAGCATCCCGCGGCTGCTGCTCATCGAGGACGGTCAGGCGGCGCCCGAGGCGGCGGACTGCCTGGAGGACTGGGTACGTGTGGCCTCCGACGAGGAGGAGGTGCGGGCCAGGCTCATCGCTCTCTCGGCCCGGTCTCGGTTCCACGTGCACGAGGCACCGGCGATCGACGGTGACGGCGTGCTTCGCTTCGCGGCGCGCTGGGTCGCCCTGCCGCCGGTGGAGGCTCGCCTGACCGCAGCTCTGCTCGGTCGCTTCGGTGCGGTGGTCAGCCGCAACGCCCTGGCCCGGTCGGGCTGGCCCGACG
>JADDQT010000232.1 GCA_016781225.1 Actinomycetota bacterium | reverse complement strand
GGTGGCCGAGCGTGGTTGGGTGGAGGCCGACGTCCTCGAGCGCCTCACCGGAGAGCGCCGGGAGCCCACCGTCGGCGGGAGTTGGGTGGTGGACCCCGAGGCCCTGTCCGTCACCGAGGAGCAGGTGCGCACCGCGGTGGAAGGGGCCGGACCGCTCGGGCTCGACACCGCCACCCTGGACGAGCGCCAGCGATCAGTGCTCGAGGCCATGGACGGCCTCGTCGTGCAGGGTGGCCGGGCCACGGTGTCCGGCCAGGAGGCCGACCCGCTGAGTGACCATCCCTATCTGACAGCCTTGGAGGCCGAGCCCTTCTCGCCCCCACCGCCCAACGGCGTCGACCGCGGTGAGCTGCGTGAGCTCGGCCGGAGAGGCCTGGCCGTAGAGAAGGACGGCGTGTGGTTCTCCCCGAGGGCCCTCGACGAGGCCGCCACCGTGGTGGCCGGGCTGCTCTCGGAGTCACCCGAAGGGGTGACGGTGGCCCAGGTCCGCGATGCCCTCGGCACCACCCGCAAGTACATCCTGCCCGTGCTGGCTCACCTCGACGCCACTGGTGTCACCCGCCGCCGGGGCGACTACCGGGTCGCCGGTCCCCGCCTTCCGGTTTCGCCCTCGGAGCGGAGCTCCTCGGACGAGCTCTGAAGTGCTCGGGTGGGCGGCGAAGCCGCCCACCCTCTCGCTGAACGCATACCGCGGGCAGCTGGAGGGGCCGCCTGCGGCGGCACAGGGCAGCCGCCCGCATTGCTCGGCGGCCGATGGCGATGCCTAGCTGACGGTGAACTCGGCGAACATCCCCCGTGAGGCGTGGGGCGGGCCGGTCTCACGGCCGCCGACGGGGATGAAGCAGAGCGCGGCGTAGCGGCCGGGTTGGAGGTTGACGACGGCGTTGTCCGTCTTGCCGGGCTCGGCATGGGCCTCACCCACCGGCTTGACCTTCTGTCGTGCCTGCTCGCCCAGCTTGAGGAGCTCGGCGATGGGCTCCTTGACATCGTCGTTGATGCGAACGAGCGCCAGCTCGTGCTCTTCCCTGAGAGCCTTGTTGGCGAACTCGAAGCTGGTCGGTCCGGCGGGCAGGGTCTGAGGAAGACCCTGGAAGGCGTAGTCCATTCCTGCGACGTCTACCCGCTTCCAGCCGCAGTTCTGCAGTTCATAAGCATGGACCCGCTGTTGGGCGGCCTCGATGTTGGGCTGCTCGAAGGCCGTGAGGTCCCCGGTTTGCGTGAGGCCTCGAGCCGTCGTCACAAAGAGGTCGATGTCAGCCTTGATCTCGGGCGGGGCATTGCGCTGCGCCTCCTCGCCCACGGGCAGGAGCTGAGCGGCGTACTGCTTGACCAGCTCCCGCTGTTGGGCCGGGGGCGCCTCGGAGAGTCCAGGCGGGGGCGGGGTCGTCCCGACCTGCAGGGACTTCTCGCAGTAGGTCCGCTTCTGCCTCGCTGCCGGGTCCTCACTGGTGGTGGTCTAGGCCGCCTCGTCGTCGCCCCCGCACGCCACCAAGCCCAGTGTGGTCAAGGCCAACAGGACCATCCACATGGCCGTCCCGGCGCGTCGTCGTCTCGTTGTCACCATTGCGCCCCCCCTGGTCGGCTGCCGACAGGACGCCCTATCGGAGCAGCGGCTTGCGCTCCACCTCGTTGAGGCCACCCCAGATGCCGTGCGGCTCGCGGATGCGCACGGCGTAATCGAGGCAATCCTGACGCACGGAGCAACTGGCACAGATGGCCTTGGCCCGGGCCTCCCGAGCCTCCTTCTCGTCCTTGCGCTCGAAATGCGAAGGCGGGAAGAACGTGGCCGACTGAGGGCCCCGGCATGCAGCCTTGGCCTGCCAGACCTCTTCAACTTCTACGCGTAAACTCATGCCGCCCATCTCACGGGCGGCGACCCTATCCCCCTTTTGCCTCGTCTACAAGAGGCAATAGCGACCGTGAGCAGGAAGTTCTCGGCATCGGTTTCAGTGCCTCCGTGAGTCGCGAGCCCCTCCGGTCTCCGGCTCCACCTCGAGGAGCAGACCGTCGATGCCAACAACCCGTACCGCGTCACCGGCGGCCACCGGAGTGGCCCGGTTGGTGCGGGCCCTCCAGCGCGCTCCTCGCACCTCCACGGTTCCCTCGGGGTCGACGGAGGCCAACGCCTGTCCCATCTCGCCCACCATGGACTCTCGTCCGATCGTCGACGTGGAGAAACGGGCTCGCACTGCGGCCGGCATGCCCGCCACCATCAGCACCACCGTCCCCGAGACCACGGCCACCACGGCGACGGGCGAGGGAGCCAGGCCCTTGTCGTAGAGGCCCAGGCCGGCGGCGATCAGCGCCAGGGTGGCGATGACCGTCCAGGCCCGCGCCGCGCCCGCCTGCACGTCGACCGCGTAACCGAACATGGCTACTAGGACGAGGCCCACGGCCCACGGCCGGCTGGGGAGCACGGCCAGGCCGTAGCACGAGAGCACCAGGCAACCCGCTGCGGTGACGGCTGCCACGCCGATGCCGGCCGTGTACAGCTCGAACACGAACAGGCAGAGGCCGGCCACGAGCAGCAGGTACGCCACCGACGGGCTGGCCGCCGTGTGGAGCAGGCGGGCGAGGAAGCCCGGCTTGGCCAGACGCACGTCGACCGTGGGCTGGCGCCTGGGCTGTTCTCCACCGAGCACCACCTCGGAGGTCTCGAGGGTCCGATCGCCCACTGTCCTGCCGTCGAGAGCGACGACGAAGTCGCCCAGCGTGGGCGCGTTCAGGTCGACGACCTCCTGTTCCACGGCCGCGGCCGTCCCCAGCGAGGGATCGGACCCGTTGCCCACCCGAGTCCCGGGCGCCATGCCGCTCACGGACGCGGCCAGGAGGAGTCTGAACGGCGGCCCGACCGCTCTGGCGCCGTTCGGCCCCACCCAGATGGCCACTGGAACCCGCGCCCCCCGCAGCCGCTCGGCCAATGCATCCAGCTGCTGCTCGGGCACCACGCCGCCACCGCTGTTGAGCTGCACGACGACGGCCTCGGCGCCGTCCTTCTCGGCGTCATCCACGGCACGGTCGAGGAAGTCGACCTGGACTGGGTCGATGAGGCCCACGACCTCGACCACGTCGACGTGGCTCTTCCCTCCGGCGGCGGCGGGGGCAACCGCCGCCGCGCTGGCGAGCAACGCCGCGGGGGCGATGATGGCGATGAGTAACCTTCGCATGAGGATGGATCCCGTCGGATTCTGCACTCAAACCCGCCTCCTCATCGTCGCTGGCAAGGGCGGAGTCGGCAAGACGACCGTCAGCGCCGCCTTGGCTCGGATGGCGGCCGACGCCGGCCTGACCACCCTCCTGTTGGACGTGGAGGGCAAGAGCGGTCTGCCAGCAGCCTTCGGCCACGACGACCTCCTCGGGTACGACGAGATGGTCATGGCGCCCGATCGGTCCGCGGCTGGTGAGATCCGAGCCCGCACCCTCACCCCCGACGACGCGCTGATCGAGTACCTGGAGGAGCACGGCATGGGCCGCATCTCCAGGAAGCTCCTCTCCTCCGGCGCCATCGACGTGGTGGCCACCGCCGTTCCGGGCATCAAGGACATCCTCGTGCTCGGCAAGGTGAAGCAGCTCGAGCGGGCCGGCGCCGCCGACCTCATCGTGGTCGACGCTCCCGCCGCCGGGCACGCCGTCACCTTCCTCACCAGCGCCTCGGGCCTGCTCGACTCGGTGCGGGTCGGCCCCATCCGCGCCCAGGCCCAGGACGTGGTGGACCTCCTGAGCGACCCGGCCCGCTGCCAGGTGCTGCTGGTGACCCTGCCCGAGGAGACACCGGTGAACGAGGTGGTGGAGACGGCCT
>JADDQT010000231.1 GCA_016781225.1 Actinomycetota bacterium | reverse complement strand
CAGCAGGATCGTCGAGCAGGGCGGAGTCCAGCCACGTGGCCGAGGAACCGCCGGTGGCCAGGGTCAGGCCCACCACGTCCGACCGGCCCTCGAGCCCGGCCCAAGCCAGAGCGCCACCCAGGGGCTCTGCTTTGGACATGAGTCCTTCGAGCAGGGAGACGGCCTCGTCGGTCGAGCCCATCCTGGTGACCTCGACCTCGAAGGCCTCGGTCTCGGCCGTCTCCGGGCCGTCGCCCTCCACGATCCCCACGGCTTCGACGAGGCGGTCCAACAGGGTGCGGAACTCGAGGAAGTTGAACAGCTTCCTCACCTCTTCCACGTCCCAGCCACCCATCCGAAGGTCGACGACGTCGCAGTCGAGTCGGACGTCGCGGATGAGCGGGGTGGCGGTGGCGTTCTTGCGCACCTGCTCCTCGTGCTGGCCCAGGTTCTGGCGCAGCTTGGGTGTGCAGCCGTCGAGGTTGGCGAACACACCGTCGAGGTCGCCGTGCTGGTTCAGCAGCTTGGCCGCCGTCTTCGCCCCCACGCCGGGAACGCCGGGCAGGTTGTCCGAGGGATCACCCCGGAGGGCAGCGTACTCCGGGTACTTCTCCGGGGTGACGCCGGTGCGGTCCACCACTCCCGCCTCGTCGAGCAGTACGTAGTCGCTGACCCCTCTGCGGTTGTAGAGGACCCTGACGTGGGGATCCTCCACCAGCTGGAATGCGTCCCGGTCGCCGGTGACGATGACGACGTCGTCTCCACGGTCGCGTGCCTGCGTGGCCAGGGTGGCGATGATGTCGTCGGCCTCGTAACCGGGAACCTCGAGCAGAGGGATCCGGAGGGTCTCGACAACCTGGCGTACCAGGCCCATCTGTTGGCGAAGGATGTCCGGTGCCTCCGCCCGGCCCGCCTTGTAGTCGGCCACCATCTCGTGACGAAAGGTGGGCTCGGGGCGGTCGAAGGCCGCAGCCAGGCCGTCGGGGCGGTGGTCCTTCAGCAGGTTGACCAGCATCGAGGTGAAGCCGAAGACGGAGTTGGTGACCTGCCCCGAGGCCGTGGCCATGTCGGTGGGCAGGGCGAAGAAGGCCCGGTAGGCGAGGCTGTTGGCGTCGAGGAGCATGATCTTCGCCATCTCGGCATAGATGCTACGGGCTGGGCGTCGCGTGCACGGCGGACGGAGAGGGCTCCCGGCCGGTGGCCAACCCCGCCCTACCCCTCCGGCCGGGACCCTCTCCCTCCGCCTTTCCCCTTGTGCACCACACGGCCCCCCCGATGGCTGCGGCCCAGCTCCCCGACAGCAACAGCTCTTTGGCTGTGAAGTGGCGGAAGTCGGGGAACGCCTCTCTTGGGGGCAACGGCAGACCTAGGTCGAACGGGTTTACGGCCAGGTAGATGCCTCCGCTCCTTGCCTGCCACACCACGGTTGCCGCTATGGCCACTGACCAGGCGGACAGCAGGACCGCGGTGCGGGGGAGGCGGGCTGCGCCCAGTGCCACCAGTACCGCCAATGCGGGGAAGGCGACGATCAGGGGCCGGCCGGGGAACCACCAACCCATGATCGTGATCCAGACGAACGTGCCCAGGAGCACTGCGGCCCCTAGAACCGCTCCGTGCAACGCCGTACGCCGGCGCAACCCCCATAGCGCCAAGACGGCGGCGGGCAGCCAGCGGAGGAGCCCGAAGCGGGCGTCGACGAACAGGCCGTACAGCCGGTAGGCCCGTCCACCCAGCGTCAGGTGCCGGTCGAGGATGGTGGCCGTCCCCTCCCCCGCCCACACCACGTTGGTGCTGTAGGGCGTGAGCCCGCCGAAGGTGTGCAGGTGCCACCAGAGGTAGTGAGCGCCTGCTGTGGCGACGGGGAGAAGGGCAAGGGCCAGAGCACGCCGGTCGTGGCGGAAGCGCCAAACCCACGCCGCACCCAGCACCACTCCGATCGGCACGTACTTGACGCCCAGCCAGGCCAGCACCACCAGCGACGTGGCCAGCAGCAGCGGACGGGGCCGCCCGCCGCTGGCGACCAGCAGGGCCAGGCCCACACAGAGGGCGGCCGGACCCTCCGGATAGACCTGGGAGGCGTACACGACCCCGGGTGCCCCCACTCCGACCGCCACCGCTCCCAACACTGCTGCCCACTCCGGTGCACCCGCCCGGCGAGCCAGGGCGGCAGCCAGGGCCATGGCCGCGGCCCAGACCAGCACCAGGAAGCGCTGCACGCCCGCCAGCCCGCCCAGCCGGTAGGCGGGCAGGACGAGCACAGGCAGTCCGGGGTCGTGAGGTGCCAGTAGCCGCCCGTCCGGCGTGGGCTCCATCTGCTTCCAGAGGGGGATGCTTCCGTCCCAGAAGCGGTGCTCCTCGCCGTTGGCATACTCGTCGTTGAGATCGAGGTCGCCATCACTGGCCAGCGACTGCGCTGTGAGCAGGTAGAAGGGCTCGTCCCCGGTGACCGTGGCTGTTTCGGAGGCGCGCCCGCCAACGGCGAGCTGCCCTACCACCAGAACGACGAAGAAGGCGCCCACCCACGAACGCCGCACAGCTCAGCCGCCCTTCGCAGATGTCAGGGGCGAGGCGGTGTCGCCAGATACCATTGTCCCGTGGCCGACGGCTTTCACCCCCCGCTCGAGGAGTACCTCGAAGCCATCCACGAGCTCGAGGAGGAGGGCACCACCGTCATCCAGGCCCGCCTGGCCGAGCGCCTCGGCCACTCGGCACCGTCGGTCTCCGAGATGGTCCACCGCCTGAAGGACGACGGCTACGTGTCCGTGAGGAAGCGATCCATCTTCCTCACGGCCAAGGGCCGGGCCCGGGCCGAGAGCGTGGTGCGCAAGCACCGCCTGGCCGAGCGGCTCCTCACCGACGTCATCGGCCTTCCCTGGCACAAGGCCCACGTGGAGGCCTGCCGCTGGGAGCACGTGATGTCCGACGAGGTCGAGGAGCGCCTGGTCTCGCTGCTCAACAACCCCACCACCTGTCCCCATGGCAACCCCATCCCGGGAAGCAACGCCCCCGAGCGCGACCTGGTGGCTCTGGCCGAGTCCGAGCCGGGGGACAACGTGCGCCTCGAGCTGGTGACCGAACAGGTCGAGATCGACATGGAATCGCTCACCTACCTCTCGGTTCACGGCTTCGTCCCCGGGACCGACGCACGGGTGCGAGCCAAGGCTCCCGACGGCACCCTCACGCTCGACCTCCGGGACGACACCATCGCTCTGGGCCCGGCGCTGGCCCAGCAGCTCTACGTCGCCGCTCGAACCTGACCGGGTTCCCGCAGGGCCACCACCTCTTCACCTGGTCCTCGCCGCCCTGGCCATGGCCGGGAGCACATGGCGCAGGTACCGCCCCAACCTCACATAGGAGCGGCCCTCCGTCCGCCACCGGTACCGGATGGGGACCTCGGCGTAGGCGAAGCCCTTCCCCAGCAGCTCCAGGGTGAGCACCTGTGCGTAGTTGTAGTCGTGGGTGACCGATGCCGAGGCCAGAGCGTCTCGACCGAGAGCCCGGAACCCTGACTGGGCGTCGCTCAGGCGCCGTCCTGCCAGCACCGACGTGATCGCCGTGAGCACGCGGTTCCCGATGCGGCGGCGCAGGAGCATGGACTGGATGCTGCCGGTGAAGCGGGATCCGACCACGTAGTCGGCCCGGCCCGCCAGGATGGGCTCCAGGAGGGACTCGAGCTGGGCGGGGTCGTACTCACCGTCGGCGTCCAGGAAGGCAGCCGCCACCGCGCCCCTGCGGCGCGCCTCGGCCA
>JADDQT010000230.1 GCA_016781225.1 Actinomycetota bacterium | reverse complement strand
CCGAGCTGCGCCGCCATCTCCTGGACCGCGTGCGTGCCGGTGAGCTTGAGCGGGGAGAGGAGCTGCTGGCGGAGATGGAGGACGTCTACGACCTGCTCGTCACCGTCGACTACCCCGACGCACTCACCGGAGGCCTTCGCCGGACGACCGACGCTCTGCGAGCCGTCCTCGAGCGCAGCCGGGCGGACGTGACGACGACGGTGATGCAGGCCCGCCTCCAGTCCGCCCTGGAGGCCAACCGGCCAGAGGGAGCGGTCTGACCGAGGGGTATCGTGAGAAAACCGGGGGTGTAGCTCAGTCCGGTAGAGCGCTACGTTCGCAACGTAGAAGTCGTGGGTTCAAGTCCCATCACCTCCACTGCCGAAGTCCCAGGTCACTTACGCGCCACCACCACTGTGGCGCTCGGCACAGCGGGCACTGGGACCCTATGCGCCGCCGGGCACTTCGGCTATGGGACCGGTTGAACACCCGCCACAGCTATGGAACAGGCCGGCGTTCCCGTTCGAGGGAGGGGCTGAGGTTCATCGCGCCGGCTCGAAGGCTGCCTTGAACGTCTCGAAGAGACCCTGCGACCCCTGCCATAGCTCCTCGCTGCTCTGGAAGTTCAGTGCGAACCCGTACTTGCCGGTCACCATGCCCAAGTTGACGGCGTGCAGCCGCCCGCCCCGCGACGAATAGGTGTACTCCCAGATGGCGGCGTCGGCGCCCTTGTACGTGGTGGGCTCGATGCGCACCTCGCGGTAGTCCTGCTGCCTCGAGGCGAAAGTCTTCGAGAAGTCCTGCCAAGCGGCCACCGGCGACGGACCGGGTGTGTCGGTCCAGTCGATGCGCAGGTACGAGCCGGTCCGGGGATCGCGGATGTCGGTGCGAGTGCGGTCGACCTGGCGGACCTCCCAATTCGGCGGATGGGCGATGCGGTAGCCGGTGACCGGATCGATGTAGGCCCGCCAGTCGGCCGGCACGGCGGTGCTCCCGGCCGGGGGTGTGGCCGGTCGTCTCCCAGCCTGGGTAGGCCCTTTGCCCGTAGTGGTGGCCCCCTGGGGAGCGGGCTCCGTCGGCGCCGGGGGAGGGGCTGAGGTGCGCTGCTCGTCCGGGCCTGACCGGGGCCATGCCACCAGCGCCAGGACGACGGCGACAGTACCGAGGCCCGCCGCCCAGGCGGCCCGACGCCACCGCCCGGTGGCCGGCCGCCGAGGTGAGGATGGCGGCGAAGGGCTGGGTGACGAAGGCCCGGCCGACGGAGGGGAAGGTGACGGAGGGCTGGCCGACGGGGAAGGGCCGGGTGCGGCGGGGATGACTGCCGTGTCCGCGGGGTCCTCAAGCTGCTCCTGTGAATCCTCCGGAATGGGTGGCGCAGGAACGGGTGGCGCAGGAACGGAGGGCCCGGGCTCCGCTTCCTGGTGAGTCCCTTCTGCGATCGGCGTGAGCTTCAGGCGCACATCGTCGATCGACGGGCGCTGGTCGCGGTCCTTGCTCAGAAGCGAGGAGATCACAGGCGACAGCGGCCCGGCCCCGGTCGGCTCCGGCAGTTCCTCGTTGACGACGGCGTTGAGCGTCGCCATGGCGCTATCCCGCTCGAAAGGGGATCGGCCCTCGACGGCGTAGTAGAGGGTGGCCCCCAGACCCCACAGGTCGGCGGCGGGGTTGCTCCGTTCCCCTCGGGCCTGTTCGGGAGACATGTACGAAGGTGACCCCACCACCAGGCCGGTGCCAGTGATGCTCGGGTGGTCCACGACGGATGCCACGCCGAAGTCACCGAGCTTCACCGAGCCGTCGTTGAAGACCATGATGTTGCCGGGCTTCACGTCGCGGTGGACGATCCCAGAGCGGTGGGCGGCTTCCATCCCGCCCAGAAGGCCGAGGCCGAGCTGCGCGGCCGCAACCGGCGGCAACGGGCCCCGGTCCCTGATCAGCTCCGCGAGCGTGTGAGCGCTCACCAGCTCCATGACGATGTAGACGTTCCCCCGCTCCTGGACGACGTCGAAGACGGTGACCAGCGTCGGGTGGACCACCCGAGCAGCCGCTCTGGCCTCTCGCAACACCCTGGCCTGCACCGCCTCGCATTCCGGCTCGGGCAACCAATCGGGCAGCTCGACCTGCTTGACCGCCACCTCCCGCTGGAGCAACTCGTCCCGAGCCTTCCAGACGACGCCCATGCCGCCCCGCCCGAGCCTTTCGATCAGGGCATAGCGCCCGGACACCCGCGGTGGGACCGTCTCCTGTTCTGCCACCCTCAGTACCTTCCCCTATGTCGAGCCATCCATCCCGGTCACTTCGGGATGCCTCGGCGTCGGCGCGGCCGAGGTCAGGACTGGCCGATGCGGCGGGCTGCGCCGATCTCGAGGCGCAGCTTTGTGACGACCACCCCCCGGTGGTGGCCGTCGACGAACTGGAGTCGATCGCTGGTCTTGGCGTCGGCGTGCAAGCCGGCGAGGCGGAACCGGCCTCGTAGCCGGCCCGGGACCTGCACCGGCCCGTCGGCCCGCTGTTGCAGGCACCACAGCGGCGCCGCCAGAGGGACCTCGGGCCCATGGGGCCGGGCCTTCACCTCCAGTCCGAGGTCCTCGGACACGAGGCACGACCCGTGCCCCTCTGTCCGCCAACGTAGCTGTGACAGCTCCTTCGGGAAGCCCCAGTTGGATCGGGCCCCGGCGACCGATTCACTCGAGTCGACCGCCATGGTCGTCACGCAGAGGCCGAAGCGGGCTGCGCGGCGAGCCGGACGGGCGAGGGCCAGCTCGACGTAGGGCCCCACGGGCGAGTCGGTGTACCTGGCTGCGATCAACACCGATGGCCCGGGTAGGCGCTCGAAGCCGTGGGGCAATGGATCGTCAGGACCGGCGCGCACGAATGCGACGGCGCACTCGCCGTGGAGGCGCCACGGGGGGCCGGGCGGGGCCATGGTCAGGCGCCGGTGGAGGTCGCCAACGGAGCCTCCTGGCGCTGGGCGAACTGCGTGCGGTAGAGCTCGGCGTAGCGCCCGCCCGCGGTGAGCAATTCGTCGTGGGTGCCTCGCTCGACCACCCGCCCGTCCTCGATCACCAAGATGGCGTCGGCGGCTCTGATGGTGGACAGGCGATGGGCGATGACCAGTGCCGTCCGCCCCGAGAGCGCCGCCACCAGCGCCTCTTGGACGGCGACCTCGGACTCGGAGTCGAGATGGGCGGTGGCCTCGTCGAGGATCACCACACGGGGCCTGGCCAGCAGGAGCCGGGCGATGGTGAGTCGCTGGCGCTCACCGCCCGACAGCCGGTAGCCACGCTCGCCCACCACGGTGTCGAGCCCGTCGCGCAGTGACTCCACCAGGGTGGCCAAACGGGCATGGCGAAGGGCGTCCCACAGCTCTTCGTCGGTGGCCTCGGGCCTGGCGTAGCGCAGGTTGGCGCCGATGGTGTCGTGGAACAGGTGCCCGTCCTGGGTGACCACGCCGACGGTGGCGCGGATGGAGTCGAACGACAGGTCGCGCACGTCCACGCCGGAGAGCCGCACCGCCCCGGAGCTCACGTCGTACAGCCGCGGCACCAGGGCGGCGAGGGTGGACTTGCCCGAGCCCGACGAGCCCACGAGGGCCACGAGCTGCCCCGGCTCGATGCGCAGCGACACCCCGTGCAGCACCTCGTCGGTCTGGCGGTCGTCGAGGGTGAAGACCTCCTCCAGAGATGCCAGCGACACCTGCTC
>JADDQT010000461.1 GCA_016781225.1 Actinomycetota bacterium | reverse complement strand
CTCCTGGCCGCTCCTCGGCTGGCCGGTCGCCGCGGGCGCGCCGGCGCTGCGGCGCTGCGGCGGGCCATCATGGATCGGATGCGCCGTCCTTCGGCCCGAACCGTGGCGACGCTGATCGCCGTCGGTGGTTCGGTCCTCTTCGTCGTCTCCCAGCTCGAGCCCCGGCTCCTGCTGAGCAGCAGCACCCCTTCGGGTGGGGACATGGGGGCTCATGTTTGGGGCCCGGCTTACCTGCGCGACCACCTGCTGCCCCAAGGTCGGGTGGCGGGCTGGACCCCGGACTGGTACGCCGGTTTTCCCTACCTCACCTTCTACTTCCCCCTCCCGAGCCTGCTCATCGTGCTGGCCGACGTGGTCCTGCCCTACGGCGTGGCCTTCAAGCTCGTCAGCGTGTCGGGACTGGTGTCGCTGCCCGTCGCGGCCTGGGCCTTCGGCCGCCTCTCGGGGCTGCGGGACCCTGGGCCGGCGTGCCTCGCCGTCGCCACCGTCCCGTTCCTCTTCGAGCGCAGCTTCACCATCTACGGGGGCAACATCGCCTCCACCCTGGCCGGCGAGTTCTCCTTCTCCGTAAGTCTCTCGCTGGCCCTGGTCTTCCTCGGTGTCATGGCTCGCGGCCTTCGCCCCGAGCGTCGCCTCCAAGGGCGGCACAAGGCGTTGGCCGCCTCCCTCTTCGCGCTGACGCTGCTCAGCCACATCCTCCCCACCCTCTTCGCCGTGGCGGGGGTGCTGGTGCTGACCGCCCTGCGGCCGAGCATCCGCCGGTTCGGTCACATCGTCACCGTCGGATTCGTGGGCGCGCTGCTCACCGCCTTCTGGGTGCTTCCCGCCCTGGCCGGAGTTCCCTACGCCAATGACATGGGATGGGAGAAGACGACCTCCTACCTCTCGAACCTCTTCCCGGCCGACCTGTACTGGTTGGTGGTCCTGGCCGGTGCGGGTGCGGTGGCCTCGGTGCTGTTCCGGCTCCGTGTCGGCGCCTTCCTCGTCCTCATGGCCGTG
>JADDQT010000229.1 GCA_016781225.1 Actinomycetota bacterium | reverse complement strand
GTGTCGTAGAGGCGATGCGGCGGGTTGGCCTTGCCGTCGGGCGAGTCGGCCAGCGGGACCTCGGCGAACGGCACGCGGACGCCGCGCCCGCCCTCTACGTAGACCTTCGACCTCGACATGGCTCTCTCCCTCCGCCGGCATTATCCGGATCAGGTAAGCGGTCGGCTCTCGCCCTCTCAGCCCCTGGTGGAGCTCCCGCGCCCCAGAGTCTCCCACAGGAAGTCTCAGCCCGGGTCGGGGACGCGGCGGCTCGCCGCCCGCTCGAGCAGGAACCTCTCCCGCAACGCCGCCTTCTCCACCTTGCCCGTGCGGTTGCGGGGAAGCGCTTCGACGACGCGCACGTGGCGAGGAACGGCGTAATCGGCCATCCGCTCGGCCACCCAAGCCTGCACGCCCGCCACCTCCAGCCTGCGGCCCGCGGCGGGAACGACGTAGGCAGCCACCGCCTCGAAGGCGAGGGGGTCGGGCACCCCGAACACCGCTGCCTCGGCGATGTCGGGGTTGCTCACCAAGAGGTACTCGAGCTCGACGGAGTACACCTTGAACCCGCCCCTCGTGATCATGTCCTTCTTGCGGTCGAGGATGAAGACATAGCCCTCGTCGTCGACGCGAGCGTAATCACCGGAGTGCAGCCAGCCGTCAGTGATGGCCGCCGCTGTGGCCTCGGGGTCGGCGTAGTACCCCGAGGTGACCATCGGACCCCTGATCCACAGCTCACCGGCTTCGCCCACACCCACGTTGACGCCGTCGTCGTCCACCACCCGCACGTCGGCGCAGGGGACCGGCCGGCCCACCGACCCGGGCTTCCGGCGAAACTCATTGTCGAGGAGGATCGTGGCCGGGGAGTGCGTCTCGGTGAGCCCATAGGCGTCGTAGAGCCGGAGCTGTGGCATGCGCCGGCGGAGGGCCGCGACGGTCGAGAGGGGGACGGGTGAGCCGCCGAAGGCACCGATCTCCAGATGAGCCAGCTCCGGCCAGGCGAAGTCGTCCTCGCGGAGCAGCAGGGGCCAGAGCGACGGCACCACCATGAGGTAGGTGATGCGCCGGTCGCGGATGAGCCGCACGAAGTCCCGGGGGACGACCTCGGCCATGGTCACCGAAGTGCCGCCAACCAGCATCATTGGGGTGATCTGAGCCACGTGGGCGGTGACGTAGTAGAGCGGGAAGGCGATGGCGGTTCGGTCGTCGCCGCTCAGGGCCAGCGTGCGCACGTAGGCGATCGCCGAGTGCATGGTGCAGCGGTGGACCAGCTGGCTGGCCTTGGGCCGCCCGGTGGTCCCCGACGTGTACACCACGGCGTAGGTGGCGTCCTCGTGAGGGAAGGGGACGCTGTCGCCCCTCCACGGCCGCCGCCGGTCGACGAGATGGCCGCCGACCTCGCGCACCTGGCCTTCCGGCAGCCCGGCTTCGGCCGCCGCTCCTCGCAGGTCGTCGTAGAGCTCCGGGTCGGCGAGCGCCAGGCGGGCGCCGGAATGGCCCAGCATGTAGGCCCACTGGGCAGGCGCGAGGCGGGTGGAGAGACCGACGAACACCAGTCCAGCGCGGGCACAAGCCCAGATGGCGACCACTATGTCGAGCCCGTTGGGGAGACACACGACCAGTCGGTCACCAGGATGGAGACCCTCCTCCGCCAGCCGCTCGGTGGCTCCCTCCACCAGCGCGGCCAGCTCGGCGTAGGTGACGTCCCCCTCTGCCGTCTCCAGGGCGGTGCGGTCCGGGAACTGCCTCACCGCTCCGTCGAGGGCGGCCACGATCGTGCGGACCCTGTCCGGGTAGCAACGCACCTCGGTGCCCAACCACGGCTCCCAGGCCAATCGGTCGAGCATCGGGCGGTGATGCTAAGCGCGGCCTGCCATCGAGATTGGTCGGCCCCTTGTTAGCGTTCCCGCACCTTGGAGCTCTTCCTCACCGTCTCCGTGACGGGCCTCACGCTCGGGCTGCTCTACGCCCTGTTCGCCACCGGCCTGAGTCTGGTGCTGCGGACGTCGGGCGATCTCAATCTGGCCCACGGAGACTCCCTCATGCTCGGCACCTACGTCGGCCTTGGGACCCTCAGCCTTTCTGGGTTCGGTCCCCTGGCCGTGCTGGGCGCCATCACCGTGAGCGCCCTGATCGGCGTGATCGCCTACCTCGCCATCTACTCCCCGGTGACCACGCACCGCCGGGCCGGGTTGGCTGGCCTCGGGTTCCTTCCCGCCCTGGGAGTGGCCCTCGTCATCCGCAACGTGGCCACCGAGATCGACCCCGACGGCAGCCAGGGCGTGCCACCGCTGCTCCCGGGGGGACGGGCCAACCTCTTCGCCGACTACCGGCTGCCCGCCGCCGGCTGGTGGATCCTGGCCGCGGGCATGATCATCGCCGTGGTCCTGACTCTTTCGCTGCGCCGGACAACCACCGGGCGGCGGATGAGGGCGGTCGCCGACGACCCAGTGCTCGCCCGCCTGGCCGGCCTCCCGGTGACCCGGACGCTGACCGCCGTCTACGCCGTGGCAGGTGCCATCGGCGGGCTGGCCGGTGCCTTGTTCGCCTCCTTCTTCGGCCAAGTCTTCGTCGCCCTGGGCTGGCAGGCCACACTCAAGGGATTCGTGGCCGCCGTCCTCGGTGGTCTGGGCTGGGTTAGGGCGGCCGTCGTGGGCGGCTTGGTGCTCGGCCTGTCAGAGAGCTTCGTGTCCGGCTACCTTTCCACCAGGTTCAAGGACGTTGTCACCTTCTTCCTCCTCATCGCCGTGCTGCTGTTGGTGCCCCGCCGACTCCTACTCGGGAACCGGCTGAGGTTGGTCTGAGACGGAGCCCGAGAAAGGAAGCCAACAATTGGAGAAGCGACTAGTACTCCTGCTCGCGGCCTTGACCTTCGTGGCGGGGGCGTGCAGCAGTGACAGCGCGGACAAGGGTGGGCAGGGCCAGCCGGCGCCGACCGAGTCCCGAGTGGTCACCATCGCGCTGGGAGGCCCCTTCTCGGGAACGTCGAAGTCCACGGGCGACAAGATCCGCGCCGGTGCCAAGGTGGCAGCCGACGAGGTGAACGGTGCCGGGGGCGTTAAGGAAGGGCCCATGAAGGGCGCCAAGATCCAGTTCAAGGAGTTCGACGACGCCGGCATGCCGGCTCGGGGTGCAGCCAACATCCGCACCATCGTGGACGACAAGGCCATCACCGCTTTCGTCGGTTCGGGCATCTCCGACGTCTCGGTGGCAATGGCGCCGGTGGCCAGCGAAGCGGGTTTCCCCTTCCTCTCTGCGTACGCCTCGTCGCCCAAGATCCTGGAGGTGGCCACGGCCAGGAAGAGCGTGTTCGTGGTCCCGCCCACGTTCCCCGCCTACGCCTTCTCGGTCACCGACGAGCTGCTCGAGTCGGGCAAGAAGCGCCCGGGGATCATCAACCTCACCGGTACCTACGGCGACGGTGTGGCCGACCTGGTGGTCTCGCGCCTGAAGGCCAAGGGCGTCACCCCGGCGGCAAAGGAGACCTTTGCCAGCGCCGATACCGACTTCCGTCCCCAGTTGGGCAAGATCAAGGCCGCCAACCCGGACTCGCTGGTGATGGTGGGACTGGCGACCAGCGACGCCACCATCGTCAAGCAGGCCGACGAGATCGGCCTCAGGGTCCCGGTGTACGACCCCGGCGGCATTACCAACAACGACCAGTTCCTCATCGCCGCCGGCCCGCTGGCCAACGGTGTGGTCGGCAACACCCCGACCTATGCGCCCCGGGAGACGGCCGCCACCAAGTCGCTGCGTGACAGCTACACCAAGGCCACGGGCGAGTCGGTCGTGCCCGACCCGGCCGTGTTCGCCTACGAGGGCGTGCGGGCCGTGGCCGAGGCCCTGGCCGCCGGCGCCAAG
>JADDQT010000228.1 GCA_016781225.1 Actinomycetota bacterium | reverse complement strand
CGGGGCGGTCTGGGCCGGGCTTGGGGCATCGGCCCCCGCTCCGGCCTGCTCGCCCACCGGCGACAGGCTCACCTTCCCTTGCTGGTCGATGTCGTCGACCCGCACGGAGATGTCGTCACCGAGGTTGAGCACGTCCTCGACCCGCTCGACGCGGCGCCCCTGGCCCAGCTTGGAGATGTGGACCAAGCCGTCACGGCCCGGGAGGATGTTCACGAAGGCACCGAACTTGGTGACGTTCACCACCTTGCCCTGGTAGGTCGTGCCAATCTCGGCGGCGGGAGGATCGAGGATCAGCTCGATGCGCCGGCGGGCCTCCTGCACGGCCAGGCCGTCCTTCGACCCGATGGTGACGGTGCCCACGGTCCCGTCGTCGTCGACGTTGATGTCCGCACCCGTCTCCTGCTGCAGGGCGTTGATGACCTTGCCCTTGGGACCGATGACCTCGCCGATCCGGTCGACCGGGATCTCCAGGCTGACGATCTTCGGCGCGCTGGCCGCCACCTCGGGGCGGGGCGCGGGGATGGCCGCCTTCATCACCTCGAGGATCTGGAGCCGGGCCTGGCGCGCCTGCTGGAGTGCCTGGGTCAGGACGTCGGCCGGGAGGCCGTCGAGCTTGGTGTCGAGCTGGAGGGCGGTGATGAACTCGTCGGTTCCCGCCACCTTGAAGTCCATGTCGCCGAAGGCGTCCTCGGACCCGAGGATGTCGGTGAGGGTGGTGTAGTGGCCCTCGGCGTACACCAGGCCCATGGCGATCCCGGCCACCGCGGCCTTGACGGGCACGCCGGCGTCCATGAGCGAGAGGGTGGAGCCGCACACCGACGCCATGGACGTGGAGCCGTTGGACGACAGCACGTCGCTCACCAGCCGCAGCGTGTAGGGGAACTCCTCTAGGGGGGGCACCACGGCCACCAGGGCGCGCTCGGCCAGCAGCCCGTGGCCTATCTCCCGCCGCTTCGGGCCACGCATGAATCCCGTCTCGCCGGTGGAGAAGGGCGGGAAGTTGTAGTGGTGCATGTACCGCTTGCGATCCTGGATGCCGATGGTGTCGAGCATCTGGTCCATCCGCGGCATCCCCAGGGTGGTGACGTTGAGCACCTGGGTCTCGCCCCGCTCGAACAGGCCCGACCCGTGGGCCGTGGGAAGGAGGCCGACCTCCGCCGCCAGTGGCCGGATGTCGGTGATGCCCCGGCCGTCGACGCGCACACCGTCCTCCACGATGCGCCTGCGCACGGTGCGCTTGGTGAGGGCCCGGACGGCGGCCTTGATCTCCTTCTGGCGCCCCTCGAAGGTCTCACCGAGCTGGGCGGTGAGCTGGGCTTCGGCGGCGGTGACGGCGGCGTTGCGCTCGGCCTTGCCGACGATGCTCGAGGCCTCGGCCACCAGCTCGGTCCCGGCTTCGCTCACGGCCTCCCAGACGTCGTCGCCGTAGTCCACCTGGGTCTCGAAGGCGAGGGGCTCCCTGGCGCCGGCCGCCTCCACCAGCTGGCGCTGGAGGTCGATGGACTGGCGGATCCAGGTCTTGGCCGCTTCGAGGCCCTCGGTGATCACCTCTTCGGTCACCTTGGGGGCGCCCGCCTCGTAGTGCTTCCAGGTGTCCTCCGGGGCTCCGGCCTCCACCATCATGATGGCCACGTCGCCGTCCGAGGACAGGCGCCCGGCCACCACCATCTCCAGGGTGGAGCTCTCCCCCTGCTGGTAGGTGGCGTGCGGGAGCCAGGTGCCCTCGGTGCTGTAGGCCACCCGCACGGCGCCCACGGGCCCCTGGAAGGGGATGCCCGAGAGCATGAGGGCAGCGGAGGCGGCGTTGATCACCAGAACGTCGTGGGGGTTCACCTGATCGGCACCGAACACCGTGGCCACTATGTGGACCTCGTTGCGGAAGCCGTCGGGGAACGCGGGGCGCAGGGGCCGGTCGGTGAGGCGGCACGTGAGGATGGCCTGGTCCGTGGCCCGGCCCTCCCGGCGGAAGAACGAGCCGGGGATCTTCCCGGCGGCGTACATGCGCTCCTCCACGTCGACCGTTAGCGGGAAGAAGTCGACCCCCTCCCGGACGGTCTTGGACGCGGTTGCCGCCACGAGCACGACGGTGTCGCCGATGCGGGCCACGACGGCGCCGTCGGCCTGCCCGGCCAGCTTGCCGGTCTCGAAGGACAGCGTGGAGTCGGTCCCTTGGATGGGACCGGAAACGGAGATGGCTTCCGCCATATGGGCTCCTTTCGGCAGGGCCGGAGCCAGTTCCCAGTGGTGGGCCACCCGATCGGGCCGGGGAGTCCACCACTGGCAGCCGACTCGCAGTGCCGCCCGTGCCTGTTGTGATAGTGAGCGGCGCTCCGGCCGCTCACTGGTTGGTTGGCTCTTCTATCGACGGAGTCCGAGGCGCCCGATGATGTCCCGGTAGCGTTCGACGTCGTTCGACCGTACGTAGTCGAGCAACCGCCGTCGTCGACCGATGAGCATCATCAGTCCCCGACGGGTGTGATGGTCCCCCTTGTGCACCTTGAGGTGCTGGGTGAGGTGGTTGATGCGGTCCGAGAGGAGCGCGATCTGTACCTCGGACGACCCTGTGTCGGTCTCGTGCTGACGGTGTCGAGCGATGGTTTCGGCTTTGTCGGGCATACGGAAAAGGGCGATCTCGGATCTGTGCCTGGACGCGTCCCGGCACGTCGCCGGAGCGTTGGCCAAAGAGCGTATCAGCCGGGAACCGGGTGGCTGCGGTTCATCCGCCCTTCACCGGGCGAGAGCCTCACGCACCGACTCCACGTCGCGGGCCATCTGGTCGATCAGCTCGCGCTCGGACCCGAAGCGCTCCTCGCCACGCAGCCTCTCCGCGAACCGCACCTTGGCCGCCTCGCCGTAGAGCCGGTCGTCGAAGTCGAGCAGGTGGGCCTCGAGCACCGACACGGTGGCCTCCGGGTAGAAGGTGGGCCGCCGGCCGAGGGAGATGGCGGTCGGGTGCACCTCGCCGGACGGCCGCTCGTACCAGCCGGCGTAGATGCCGTCGGCAGGCAGGAGGATCTCATCGGGCACGGCCACGTTTGCCGTGCGGTAGCCCAGCTCGTGACCCCGGGCGTCGCCACGTACCACCGTGCCCCGCACCTCGTGCGGCCTGCCGAGCAGCCGTGCCGCATCCCCCACCTCCCCCGCTGACAGCAGTGCCCGCACGCGCGTGCTGGACACGGCCTCGCTCGTGGCGCCGTCAGCGGCCAGGCTCACCCCGAGGACGTCGAATCCCATCTCGGCGCCCATCCGCTGCAGGAGGGGGACGTTGCCCCCGCGGCCATGGCCGAAGTGGAAGTCGTGGCCCACCACCACGGCCCGTGCACCGAGGCAGTCGACGATGACCTCCTTGACGAAGTCCTCCGCCGACTGGCGGGAGCGCGCTTCGTCGAAGTGCACCACCACGCACTCGTCGACGCCGGCCCCGGCCAGCAGCTCGAGCTTCTGGTCCAGGTCGGTGAGGAGCATGGGCGCGGAGTCCGGCCGCACGACGGTGGCCGGATGGCGGTCGAAGGTGACCACTGCGGTGGCACAACCCAGCTCGTCGGCCATGGCCCGGACCCGGGTCAGGATGGCACGGTGCCCGACGTGCACCCCGTCGTAGGCGCCGATGGTCACCACGGTTGCGTGCGATGACCCTGCGTGCGCCGGCCGGCAGGCGGCGAGGTCGGTGACCACCCTCATCGACTAGTTACCGACCGTCGTTCCCCATGGCTGTATCGGAGGCTATTCAGACCGCCAGCACGACTGC
>JADDQT010000005.1 GCA_016781225.1 Actinomycetota bacterium | reverse complement strand
CTCTGGCCACCACGACTTCCCCCGTCGTCACCGGCCTGAACCCCGCCACCACCGCGTGCCTAACCGTCCCACGGCCCCCCGCACCGAGCCGCCAACAACCCCTGCGACCTTGCTTCTCGACGCCTCCGTGCGGCCCTCAGCCCCACTTCCGCTAAATGCAGTTCTGACCCACACAGACTACGCCGCTTCCGCCAAACCCTCCCCGGAGCGGCCGTTGAACGACGCCGACCTGGCGGTCGTCGCCTTGGACGACAAGCCTCGGCCGGCGACCGGTGGGCGGACGATTTCAGCCCCACGTTGCGGTGCCTCCGCCCTGATTGTGGCCACGAGTCACCGCAAGTTGTATCACCGGTGATACCATCCCGCGATGGGCGAGGTGACCATCCGAGAGCTGCGCAACCACGGCGGTGAAGTGATCGACCGGGTGGCCCGCGGCGAGCAACTCACCGTCACCCGCTCGGGCAAGCCGGTGGCTGAGCTGTACCCATTGCGGCGCCAGCCGCTGGGCGCCACGGCGTTGATTGAACGCTGGCGCAAGCTCCCCCCGGTGGATCCACACGCCCTCCGGGCGGACCTTGACGACGTGGTCGACGCCGCCCTTTGAGCGCCAGTGCTCCAGCGACACGGGGCGTGCTCGATACGAGCACCGTCATCCTCCTGCCCCGACTCGCCGACGCCGAGCTGCTTCCCGACGAACCGGTGATCACCGCTGTGACCCTTGCCGAACTCTCCGTCGGTCCCCTCGTCGCGCGTAGCGACGACGAGCGGGCTGCCCGCCAGGCCCACCTCCAGCAGGCCGAAGCCGACTTTGTCCCACTGCCGTTCGACACAGCGGCCGCCCGCGCCTTCGGGCGGGTTGCGGCCTCGTTGCGCCGGGCTGGGCGTAAGACCTCAGCGCGCGCCTACGACGCCATGATCGCCGCAACCGCCATGGCCAACGATTTGGCCGTCTACACGTGTAACCCGGACGACTTCGAAGGGATCGAGGGACTTGAGGTCATCCAACTCCCACACCCAGACGACCCCTGACGAAGATCGTGCCGGCCGGTGACCTGTGAGCCGCCGCCTGGAGCGAACGCTCCAGAGCGGGCATTAGGCGCTCCGTGCCAAGACGAGCGTCGGACAGTCAGGGCATCAGTCCGGCGATCGACCTGCACTTCCTAGACCCGATGGTGACCGCCCGTAGCGAAGCGCGGCAGATCCTCGAGCGGCGCTGAGCCGGCGGACGAAGGCGCCCGCCCCATAACCACCTACTGTTGCGGGCGTGGATTGGTTGAGGGAAGGCGAGGTTCTCTCGCCCGCCTCCTCCAGCGATCCCGACAGCGTGAGGGCCTGGCAGCCATGGTTGCTCGAGGACGACGACGGCACCCTGCGAATGTGGTACTCGGGCCACGACGGGAGCACAGCTCGCATTCTCGAGGCCACGAGAGAGCCAGGTCAGGCGTGGCGACGCCGGGGCGTCGTAATCGACGCAGGCCTCGCCGGAGAGAGCGACGCCTACGGGGTCGAATCCCCATGCGTGGTAAGGGTCCCGGGGGGCTATCTCATGGCCTACGGAGGCAGTGACGGCGAGCACACCCAGCTACACATGGCCACCTCTGGTGACGGGCGGCACTGGATTGGCCATGGAACCATCATGCAGCGGGGCGAGGAGGACGCCCTGGCAGCCACCAACCCCTGCCTGCTCGTGACCGGAGAGCGGTGGTGGCTCTTCTACTCCGGCTACAACGGCTCGAATGAGGGGCGACGCGCCGCCGTGATGGTGGCCGTGTCCCAGTCCGGTGCATCGTGGGACCGCCTCGGCGCTGTCCTTGAGCCGGAGGCCGAAGAGCTGGCCGTCAGCCACCCGTGCGTGGTGGAGGTCGCCCACCGGTACCAGATGTTCTACGCCTCGGAGCACGACCAGCGGGCGAGCATCGCCCTGGCCACCTCGGGGGACGGCGTGGCGTGGGAACGCCGCGGCAATGTCCTATCCGCCTCTGAAGAAGAACCGGAAGCCTTCAGCGCCCCTTGCGTCCTGCGGCTGCGAGACGGATCACTCCACATGTGGTACGCCCAGCGTCCCATGGGCGACGTCGAACTCGGATATCGGATCCGGGCGGCCAGGTTTGGTGGTGATTGACCGCGGCAATGCCATGGGCAGCGTGACTCCGGAAGGCAGGCGGCGTGGTGCCCTGCACAGCCGCCCCGGACAACCGTTGGCTCCTTGGTGAGAACGGAGGGTGACAGCAGCGGACGAGAGCGAGGGGTCGCTACCCCCTGCCAGATCTGCCGCTCGGCGTGGGTGGAAAGATGAGGGCCGTGCGGTTCGGCATCGTTGAGGGCGAGCCCGGAATCTTCCCGGACCCCATAGCGCGGCTCCTACGCCTGCTCGGAAGACCCTTCAGGCACGACCGGCGGAAGGGCGTGCAGCCGGCGGAGCAGGGGCATGAGCAGGAGCGTGGCGTCGACGGCGCATAGCTGCCGCTCAGCGCGCTCGACGCTCCGGTGAGATGGTCGATCATTTCTCCATGGACCTCCCGGTTAACGCCATGACACCAAGGATGCGGCGGATACTTATCTCGGCCGCCCAGCACGCCAAGGCCTCGGATCAGCGCTTCATTGGGACAGAACATGTGCTGTTAGCTCTCGCCGGCGACAAGGACGGGCTAGCAGGCCAAATTCTTTCCCAGCTGAGTGTGCGAGAAGCCGTTCAGGCCATGGCTGGAGACGTCGTTGCAGCACCCGGCGCAGGCCATGGCGAGGCGGGCCATCCAGACGATGAGGTCCGCGTCCAGTTCGACTCCGTTCCCGAATCGAACCACCCGCTTCGCCTGTGCAGGTAATCATGAATGTGGGCGCGGGCTGCGGCCACACCCTGGCGGCTCCCTTAAAGGGACGAAGGCGAGCAACGGCTGACGTTTTCAAACCCGTCAAGGGCTGCGTACGCGGTGCAGATCTGCCGCTCGGTAGCCATTGGTTGCCTTCCTGTGCCGGGTCCGCTGCTGATCAACCAGGGTCGGCCAAACTCAGATCGTGAACAGCGGTGGGAGCGATGATGATCCGATCCCGGCCGGGCTGATCCTTGACCTCGAGGAAGCATTCCGAGTCTTGGAGGCGCTCGAGGACGCTCGGCTTGCGCTGCGAGAGGTCGGCGCCGCGCTCGGGCTCCAAGACGAGCTCGCCACAGTCATCCGTCTCCTCCACGGTAAGCTCGCTTCGACGAAGGAGGTGCGGTGTGAGCGAACCTGAGGTCCTGCTCCCCGCCGAAGCAGCCCGTCGTCTCCGTGTCCCGACACGCGTGATCGTCGAGGCGATGTACGAGAAGAAGGTCCCACGTGTCCAACTGGAGGACGGGACGTTGGGAATTCCGTCCGACGCGTTGGACTCCTTCCAGATTCAGGCTGGCTGAATCTCGCGCGGCCCGCTCAGCGCCGCGATCGAACTGCCGCTCGGCGCCGAGGTATCTCGCCGAACGGCGCGGTTGAAAGCGACAGCCAGACGAAGCGTCGGGCGCCTCAATGGTCGTGCAGGTATGCGAGCAGCTCTCGGTACTCCTGTAGGCGCTCCTCGAGCCAAACGTGCTCGTCGTCCTCGAGCAAGTCCAGCTGGTCTCGGGTCGCTGGGTCGAGCTGGCTCACGCCGATGATGGTACCGGGAAGGGCTGACGGACTCGCGCCAGAGCCGCCGATCCCGCGGTCGACCTCCCAACCGACGCGGGGACAGAACGCACGACCAGAAGAAGCTCACGGAACCTGGTGCGGGACCTGCCGTCCACTTCCCCGTCAGACATTTCCCCATCACCGACACGTGGTGATACGAGGCGCCAGAACGACGGCCCGGAAGCCACTCTCACCTGCAAGACCAGCGTTCCAGGCCACCGGCCGGGCGAGCCTTGTCACCCTCTCACGTGGATCGAGTTCAACTCCTACGGACCGGCCATCCATTCCGCTGGGCTTCGACCCGGCCCGCTGCGAGGAAGGCGTCGATATCGTCAGGGTCAAACCGGACATGGCGACCGACCTTTAGGAACGGAATCCGACGCTCAGCGACGAGGCGAGGCACGAACCTTGGGGTGACGCCTAGGCGGTCGGCTGCTTCGGCGATATTGAGGGGCCTCTGCATCTGAGCTCCCTATTGCTGGAACAACCGATCATCTCGTGAGCGGGTTCGTGTCTGACATGTGAATCAAGCGTAGTTTAAGGTAGGTAGAGCGGCAAAGCGTTAGGTAGGAGTGACTGAACCTCCGAATGGTTGTCAACCTACGGGCGAGCACTCGTACACCTACGAACGGGATCTTCGGAAGTACGTCGTGCCTCGGTTCGGCGAAGCGCAGATAGCTCAGGTGAAGGCGGTGGAGGTCCAGAAGTGGCTAGCCGAGGAACTGGCGCAAGGGCTGTCACCAAGCTCTGTCCATCGTCATTACCGAACGCTGCGACGGCTCCTGCAGGTGGCGGTGAGGAGCGAGATGATCCCGAAGAACCCGTGTGACACAGTGAGCCCGCCTTCCATTCCGGCTGTGGAGATGCGCTTCCTCACAGCCGCCGAAGTCGTCGATCTCGCCGAGGCGATCAGCCCTTACTACCGAACGCTGATCTACACGGCCGCCTATGCCGGGTTGCGCTGGAGTGAGCTGGTTGGCCTGAAGCGGAAGAGGGTGGATCCGCTCCGTCGTACCGTGACCGTGGCACAGCTGGTATTGCTCGACAACGGCAGGACCCGGGTATGGGAGCAGCCCAAGACGAAGGCGGGCGTGAGGTCCATGAGCATCCCGGCCTTTCTGGTCGACATGCTCGGATGCCAGCTCGCCGAGCGGGCGCTTCCCGGTCCCGACGGCCTCGTGTTCCCGAATCAGGCCGGCAAGCCCATTGCCGCCTCGAGCTTCAACGCTCATCACTTCGCCCCTGCCAAGCGCAAGGCAGGCATCGACAGCCGCCTACGGTTCCACGACTTGAGGCACACCGCCGTCGCGCTGGCCATCGCCCGAGGCGCCCATCCCAAGGCAATTCAGGCTCGCATGGGCCACAGCACTGTGCAGATGACGCTCGACCGCTACGGCCACCTGTTCCCGGAGCTCGACGAGAAGATCGCCATGGCCCTCGACGAGACGTTTCGGACGGCGCTAGCGGCAGCGGGTGCAAAGGGGGAAGTGACTGCGATCGACCCTCGCCGGTGAGGAGATGACGCCGGCGTCATAGCTCATTGGCGTAGTCGTTTGTATTACGCTCCTCGTGTGTGGTCAATAGCAGTTGTTCGACGTCGATGCGCTCGACGACGACGACCCGTTCGAGATCGACGACCAGGCGGCACACCTCTTCAAGCGCGACGCTCGGGCATCGACGACATCCGAGAGCCGTGGGAGTCCGACCCGCTGTTCTACCCGGCAAAGCCGCCGGCCGACTGGCTGATGGTGGCGGAGACGGCCGGTTCGGTGATGGTGGTACCGCTCGCCAAGCCCGACAGCGGGAACCCGAAGAAGTGCCGGCCGATCGGCTGCTACCAGGCGGCCAAGCTGCTGGCTGACCAGTACCGCAAGGACCGAGGAGCCGGGGAGTGACCATGGAACGCAAGGAGGAGTACGACTTCTACGCCAAGGCTGAGAACCAGGCGCCGCAGGGGCCTGCCCGTCGCCGAAAGCCGCGGTTGACCGAGATGGTCCCCGTTCGCTTTCCCGAGGAGACGCTGGCCGAAGTGCAACGTCGTGCCGAGGCCGACGATCGCTCGGTCAGTGCCTGGATTCGAAGAGCGGTCGAACAGGAGCTCAAGCGGACGGCGAGTTGACGACGTCCAGGACACGCGAAAGACACACGAGACACGCGCAAGACACAAAATAACGGCCTCAGACGGCTAATCACGGTCACTGGCGGTCAACCAAAAAAGTGCCTCTGACCTGCGAGTTTGCCTTCTAGCCGCCCATGCCGGCGAAGTCCGGGAAGGGCCTGCAAAGCCCTGTACACCGGTTCGATTCCGGTCGCCGCCTCCAAGACGTTCGTGCTGGTCATGGCGGGTGCACAGGGCTTTGGTCACTCCGCTCGCCCGGACGCCATCCCGCGTCCATCCCGCGGGCGGACGACCTACTGATTGACCTTCTTCCAGCGCACGTGCGCAAGATCGGGCAACGGCAGGGGCTCATCGTCGAAGCTGTAGACCTCGAGGTCGTGCATCCGACCTTCGCGAACGAAGAGGATCAGCCCGCCGACGACCTGACCTTGGTCGTCCAACACATCGCCCTCTATGGGGAAGAGCGTCGCCTCCGGACGGTCGCGGTGGACGGAGCACCCAGTCGGAACGAAACCGATCGAACCACAGCCGCAGGTACAGCTGCTGACGACGCGCGCATCTGCGAGCTGCTCTCTCAAGGTGCCCGCTTCGTCGTTGGCCTGTGCAAGCAGGTCGGACAACAGCTCATGCTCAGTTGGTGTGAGCGGCCTGCCTCGCATGCCAGTAGCCGCGAGCGCTATGAGGCCGGCTGTACTTCGGCGATCGTCGTCGCGACCGTTGTGGGCGGCGGGATCTCCTCGCCGTGCTCCTTCATCATCTCGAGGTGGTAGCCGATCGCCTCGCGCATCAGCTTCTCGACCTCCTCGATGCTCCTGGCGGTCGCGATGCAGCCCGTAAGCTCGGGTGCGTAGGCCGAGAACGAGTCGCCTTCGCCTTCGATGATGATTGCGTAGCCCGTCATCGTGCTCTCCTCAGCCCAGCTTGTCGCAGGATGCTGGCGAGCGTGCCGGGCTTGACCTCGTCCCCAAGGTTACCGGCGACAGTCGTCGTGCCCGGCTTGATGGCGTGTTGGTAGTGGCGATGGCTGCCGCGCTGGCGGACGAGCACCCAACCGTCGTCCTCGATGAGCTTGATTACCTCACGGACCTTCACGGCTCTGGGATTGCCTCGTCGAGGTACGCGGCGACCTCGCGGTTCCGCTGCTCGGTGGCGTGCTGATAGATCAGCGCCGCTCTCGGCGAGGCGTGACCGATGCGGGCCATGAGCTCCTTGGTCGTGATGCCGGGCATGCGGGCGGTCAACCTGGCAGCGTGATGACGGAGGTCGTGGATGCGAAGGCCTTCCGGCGCGCCGGCGGCCTGCCTCGCTGCCTTCCACTCGCTCGAGAGCAGGGCTCGTGTGATGGGCTCGCCTCGTGGACCGGTGAAAAGCACGCCGCCCTCATAGGGCTGCCCTAGCTGGCGAGGTGCTTCTCGAGCGCCTCGACCGCGACCTTGGCAGGCTCACGGTCCGTTGACCGGCCTCGGACTTCGGGCCGGTGACAATCCGGCCTTTGCCGACGATCTGCTGCGCCTGCACGAGCACGGTCAGCCGGCGGTTGTAGAGGTCGACGTCGCACCGGCGGAGGCCCAGGAGCTCGCCGGTGCGCAGCCCGACGAAGCCGGCGACGATGACGAGCGCCCGCAATCGAGGGGTGATCGCGTCGGCGAGTCGGAACACGAGCTCGGCGTCGATCATCGGCCGTTCGTCCGCGTGCTCGGCGCCGCCACCACGGATGCGGCAGGGATTGCGACCGATCAGCTCGTCGTCAACGGCGGTGTTGAGGACCGCTCGCAGCAGCCGATAGCTCTTCGCCGCCTGGTCACGGCCGGCGTTGACCGTGACCTTCGAGTACCAGTCACGCACGACCGAGGGTGTGATCTCGGCCAACGCGTATTGCCCGATCGACGGCTCGATGTTTCGACGCAGCAGCGTTCGGTACCCCTGCTTCGTCATCGGAGCGAGCGGCTTTCCCTTGACGGTGCGGACCGCGAGCCAGCGCTCTCCGCGAAGTCGACGAGCTTCTCCCGGCCTCGCCGCGGATCGACGAACTGGCCGCGGAGCTTCTCGGCCTCGATCTGCCGCACGCGGTTCTCGGCATCCTGGCGGCGCTTGAACGTCTCCTCGACGGCTCGTCCACCGGCGCGGTAGCGGACGTCGTAGCGGGCCTCACGCGACGCCGTGAAGCGCTTGGAGATCGAAGCATCCGTCAGTCCTTCGGCAGATCGATGAAGGGCAGCGATGGCTGCGAGGCGCTTCTCTGGCGAGGCGCTGCTCGCATCGTACGACGAGGGGGTGACACCAACCGGTCGACGTACCGGTGGACGGCGACGAGAGGGACTCGGGTGGCGCCGTCGATGTGCACCACGTGGAGTTCACCCCGGCCGATCAGCTCGTAGGCCTTCGTGCGGCCGATGCCGAGCATGGCGCCCGCCTCGTGCACCCTCAGCAGCAGCCGCTCGCGCTCCCTCGCATCGCGTACGCGATCCACGCCCTATCTACGTGCATTCGCGAGCCCCATTCGCGATGACCTTCTTTGACACACCCCGGTACACCCTCTTCAAGACGGCACAGACTTGCCATGTCCGCAATGCGGACATGGCTGTCAAGATCTTCACCCGACGTCAAGGGCGGTCGCATCGGTGGATCCTTGGCGAGCGGGTCTCAATGCGGGCACGCTGTGTGGGTGACCGGGACCGGTCCATCGGAGCGGCCGTGGCCGACCGAAGGGAACGTCGCAATTGTCGGCGCGGAGGCACAGGATCACGTCCTCCTACCGGTTGAGGTGGTGGAGGCTCTGCCTGCTTCCGAACGAAAAGTGCTGGCACGCACGGCGAGGTTGAGTGGCTCCCAGCTGAGGCCGTGCGAGACGAGCTCCTCGCCCTGCTTCAGCGAGTCACCGAAGCTGACAGAGCGCTCGTCCGTCGAGCGATCGAGCTCGCCGAATACGCGAGCGAGACGAGGACGGGCGTCGGCGTTGCCCCACCGTCACAGCGCGCCTAACCCTCCATCCCGCCTCCATCCCGCGGTCGCAGTGATTCGCACCCGTTCGCCGCCGTCCGGCCAACCCCGGCTGACCACCAGGTTCTTTGGAGGGGGCCCTTCAGGCCGTCCGAGGAAGAACCTGCAAAGCCCTGTACACCGGTTCGATTCCGGTCGCCGCCTCGGGTTTTGTTTGTCCGCTTGGGCTCCACCAGTGGGGCCGGGCGACCTTTCCGTTGAGGCAAGGCTCGGGTGTTTACGGTGGTGGTATGTAGGGCACGTCGAAACACTGGCAGCGCCTCGCTCGAGGTGAGCGGAGGAGAGTGAGGAGTTTGCGTCCGGCTTTCCCCTGGACACGAGTAGGGCCCGCTAGATGAACGAGTCCCTGTCGCGTCGGCGGACGAAGATCGTCGCCACCTTGGGTCCCAGATCGGAGTCATTCACCACCGTCCTGGGCCTCGCCCAAGCGGGCATGGACGTAGCCCGGTTCAACTTCTCTCATGGCACCCACGACGAGCATGCCGCTCGTATCGAGACGGTGCGCGCCGTGTCCGAGGCCATCGAGCGCCCTATCGGGGTGTTGCAGGACCTCCAGGGTCCCAAGATCCGCCTGGGCCGATTCGCCACTGGGCGCGTCCAGTTGGCCCAGGGCGACCCGTTCGTCCTCACCGTGAGGGCCGTGACGGGCGACTCCGGTCTGGCGTCGGTGTCCTATCCCTCGTTCCCGAACGACGTCACCCCGGGCGACGTCGTCCTGCTCGACGACGGAAGGATCAGCCTCGAAGTCGCCGAGGTTGATGGTGCTGACGTCCGCTGCAAGGTCGTTCATGGCGGGACTCTCTCGAACAACAGCGGGCTCAACCTGCCCAACGCCGTCCTTTCGGTCGATGCCCTGACGGAGAAGGACCGAGTCAATCTGGACTTCGGGCTTGAGATGGACGTCGATTACGTGGCGGTCTCGTTCGTGCAGAAGGCCAGTGATCTTGCCGCTGTGAAGGCCCACATTGCCAAGAGCGGTAAGCGCCCGGGTGTGGTGGCAAAGATCGAGCGTCGCCAAGCGGTCGCTGACTTCGACGCCATCAGCGCCGAGGCGGACGTCGTGATGATCGCCCGGGGCGATCTCGGGGTCGAGATGCTGACCGAGGAGGTGCCGGTGGTGCAGAAGGACCTCATCGCCCGCTGCAACGTCGCTGGGATCCCGGTGATCACCGCTACTCAAATGCTCGAGTCGATGGTCGTGAACGCCCGCCCCACGAGGGCCGAGGCCTCGGACGTGGCCAACGCGGTGCTCGACGGCTCCGACGCCGTCATGCTCTCAGCCGAGACAGCCGCTGGCGCCTTCCCGGTGGAGGCGGTGACGACCATGGACCACATCGTGACCCTCATCGAGGAGCACAGCGACGAGCGCTGGGACCTCAAGCGTCGCAAGCCGAACGTTGTCTACCCACCTCCACTGGCAGTGGGCTACTCGGTCTGCCACGCCGCTGAGCTCGTCGGCGCCCGAGCCATCGTCTGTCTTACGAGATCTGGTGGGACAGCGCGGATGATCGCCCGCTTCCGTCCTTCTCAGCCTGTGATCGCCGTGACCTCCTCACCCCAGACCCATAGACGCCTCTCTCTGATCTGGGGAGTTACTTCGCTGCTGCTTCCCTACTTCCGGGGCAACGTCGACGACGCTGTGGACGAGATCCTCAGGAGGCTCCGGGACATGGCCACCGTAGACATCGGCGACCGCGTCGTCATCACCGCTGGCCTGCCGTTCTCAAGCCACAGCGAGACGAACACGTTGCGCATCGAGGAGGCCTAGTCCATTGGACACAGGGGGAGCATGCTGCGCCGAGGAGCCGTCTTCGCCCTGGGCAGCCATCAGGAGGGGGCCATCGCCGCGTGGACCGACACCCGACTGGGCGACGAGTCGAGCGGACGCCAGGACATCGTGGTATCCGCGGTGCAGATCCCACCGTCCAGGGATGGTGAAGGTCTCCGACTGGGCGCGGCGACTGCTCTCATTCTCGCCGGAGCCGTGGTGGTCACCACGGCCCGGGCGTCGGGCAACGGCGCCGCAGGGAGTAGGTCGGGTGACGGGGACCCAACCACGGGGTAACGCCGGCGGCTGAGCGGCAGGAGCTAGGACCTCTTGATCGGATGATCGAGGCCACACTATGTGGCTCGGCCCTATAATGCACTGTTCCGCAGCGAGCCGCTCGTCCCCTGCGCCGTTACCTCCCGATCCCCGGTCGGGCTGGTCACCGGTAGGTCGACGTGGAAGCCTATGAATCGCCGCGGGGGGGAACCGTGCAGTGCGACACACTCGAGCGCTTCAACCTCCTTCGCTGACCACCTGTAGACGTAGGCGTCTCCGTGCAGTGTCCGCGACGGCAGCCGTCCGTCTCCGCCTGCCGTCATGGGCTGTACTCGCCTCTGCCTTCCTGGCCTTAGGCCCGGTCGGGTGCAGCTCGAGCGAGGTGGCCGACTCTCCACCGTCCGAGCCAGCGATCAGCTGGCGGACCATGGCGGAATCGCCAGTGCCGGGCCGCTCTGGGCGAGTCGGGGTGTGGACCGGAAAAGAGATGATGATCTGGGGCGGTATCGGCAACGGAGGACCGCTTGCTGACGGCGCGGCCTACGACCCCGGCAGCGACCGCTGGAGGAATCTTCCCGCTGCCGGAACGCTTTCGGCGCGAAGTGGCCACGTTCCGATCTGGACCGACAAGGAGCTGCTGGTGTGGGGCGGTCGGTCTGCGACGTCTGATCTCGCTGATGGCGCTGCCTACAATCCCGCCAGCGACCGGTGGCGGCCCATGCCGGCGTCGCCCCTTTCACCCCGAAATTCCATGGCAGCGGTGTGGACCGGGCGGGAAGCGCTGTATTGGGGCGGTCGCTCCGGCAATAACTTCTTCGCCGATGGCGCGGCCTACGATCCCGGTTCGGGTTCGTGGCGAGGTCTGGCGGCCTCACCCCTGTCCGGCCGGTCCACCTTGACTGCGGCGTGGACCGGTGAAGAGATGCTCGTCTGGGGAGGGGGGACGGCGTCGGGCTTCTTTGCCGACGGAGCGGCGTACAACCCGGCGAGCAACACCTGGCGCCTCATTCCCGCGGCCCCGGTTGCTGGACGCATTGGGGCGGCCACCGTGTGGACGGGTCGGGAGCTGGTGGTGTGGGGCGGCGGCGGGCGAAGTGGGCATCTGGCCGATGGCGCCGCTTATGACCTCGGGGCCGGAAAGTGGCGGGTCCTCGCGCCAGCGCCTATCGGCTCCCGGGGCGGGCATGCCTGGGCCTGGACGGGCCAGGAGATGTTGATCTGGGGGGGTGGTGACCGGGAGAGGATGAACGATGGCGCTCGCTATTCACCTGTGAGCAACCGATGGGAGCTCCTGCCGGCATCGCCCCTTCGGCCCCGCAGCACCCTGAGCGTGGCTTGGACAGGAAAGCTCCTCTTGCTTTGGGGCGGCCAGGCGGGGGCGGGGTCTCCTACGGAGTCGGCCTCCGACGGAGCGCGCTTTTCGCCATAGGTAGCGGTGGACCGGGGTGGACCGGTCTTCTAGCCGATCTGTTGAACGGATCCGGCAACAGCGGCCATGCCCTCCGTGACCCTTGTGTCGCCTTGGCCGTCGCCGGACGATCCGGAGTCGAGGCGAACCACATCGGCTGCCATTTGTGAAAGCTCCGGATCGCGGACGGTCTCCTTCTCCATCAGGTAGGCGGCCACCCTGTCCAAAGTCGGCCGGTTGGCCTGCAGGACCCGAGCGGCCATGGAGTAGGCCTCGTCGGCGATCCGCTTGACCTCGCGGTCGATCTCCGCCGCCATGGCGTCGGAGTAGTCGACCTTTCGGGCGTCGCCGCCCAGGAACTGGCTGCCCACCTGCTGACCCCACGCCAGGCGCCCGAGCGACTCGCTCATCCCGAGCTCGCAGACCATCTCCCGGGCCATGGCGGTGGCCTCCCTCAGATCATCCCTGGCGCCGTTGGTGCTCTCGCCGAATACGAGTTCCTCGGCGGCCATACCGGCCATGGCCACGGCTATGACACTCTCGAGCTCGCTCTTGGTGAGCAGGACCCGCTCTTCCTCGGCCGTCATCCACGTGCGGCCTCCGAGCGCCTGGCCGCGGCTGACGATCGAGATCTTGGTGACGGGGTCAGCGTGAGGCAGAGCCCACGCCACCACAGCGTGACCCGACTCGTGGTAGGCGACGGCCCGCTTCTCGGCTGGGCTGAGCACCTGAGCTCGCTCATTCCCTGCGATAACCCGGTCGACGGCCTCTTCGACCTCGGCGGGCGTGATGGCCGGCTTGCCGCGTCGGGCGGAAAGAAGTGCCGCCTCGTTCATGACGCTGGCCAGGTCGGCCCCGGTGAGCCCCGCGGTCTGGCCGGCCAGCCGTTCGAGCTCCACGCTGGGGTCAAGGCGCTTGCCACGAGCGTGGATCTTCAGGATGGCAAGTCTCCCCACTCGGTCAGGAGCGTCCACCACCACCTGTCGGTCGAAGCGCCCCCGCCGCAATAGAGCAGGATCGAGAACGTCGGGCCGGTTGGTTGCCCCGATGATCACCACGCCGGCGAAGCGATCGAAGCCATCCATCTCCACCAGTAACTGGTTGAGGGTCTGGTCCCTTTCCTCCTGCCCGGTGGTGGCTTCAGAGGCGCGCGTCCGTCCTGCGGCGTCCAGCTCGTCGAGGAACAGTATGGCGGGGGCATTCTGGCGAACCTCTCCGAACAGCTCCCGCACTCGAGCCGCCCCGACGCCTTGGTACATCTCCACGAACTGGGTGCCGGAGGCGGTGAAGAAAGGCACTCCGGCCTCCCCGGCGATGGCTCGGGCCAGCAGCGTCTTTCCGGTCCCCGGAGGACCCACCAGCAGGATGCCGCGGGGAGGCTGGGCCCCGATCTCTGCGAGCCGCTCGGGGTGCAGTAGGTAGTCGCGCACCTCCCGCACCTCGGCCACCGCCTCATCGTTGCCGGCTACGTCGGCAAAAGTGACCGACTCACCCGTGGACTTGCGCCTCGGAATTCCCTTGTTGCCGCCTCTGTCGGATCGGGTGAGCAGGAAGGTGAGGACCAGAATGCAGCCGATGAAAAGCGAGGGGATGAGGTATTGGGTGGCGGGCAGGATGATGCGCTTGAAGCTCTGCTGGTCGACTTGGACACGGAGATCCTGGTCGACCGCGGCGTTGAGGAACCGCTCTCGCGCCGGGTCGGTGGGAAGAGACGACCAGTAGTCCTTGCCGCCGCTCTTGAACAGCACACGGCGGTCTTCGTTGAGCAGGAGAGGCGAGGCCACGTCCCGCCTCTCGAGGCGTCTGATGAAGGACGTGTAGCTCAGCTGCTCACCCTTGGACTCGGGGAGGATGGAGTAGAGCAGGCCCGCGTAGAGAACAAGGATGGTGGGAATGGCCAGGGCGAACCAAAAGATGGGGCTTCGCCATACAGCTCGGCCTCTCGACCGTTTGGCCAAGACCTGATCCTCTCGACGATGGGCATACTGGCCAGGAACACTTATTGTCCCTGGCCCACTGGGCTAACTATACTCGCCTGACCGTGGCCGCTCCTGACGACGCGATCGAGCGCCCGAGCGGCCCCAACCGTGGCCGAGCCACCAACCGAATGCGCGCCGCGGTGCTGCTACTGCTGGGCGGCCTGCTGGGTTTGATCCTGGTGGCCCTGGTCGTGTTCACAAAGGAAGATGCAGGCCAGCCGAGGCCCGTCCCACTGCAGAACGTGCAGGTGGGCGAGGAGACCGACGAAGCCATCGTTCGGTCCGCCAGCACGCCTGTGGTGGCCGTCAACCCGGTCAACGCCAACAACCTCGTGATGGGCTACCGGGTCGAGCGCCCCAGCTTTTCCTGTGGGCTAGCCACGAGCTACGACGCGGGGAGGAGCTGGGACCCGAGTGGCCTGACCCTGCCTCCGGGCACCGAGCGTTGCTACACAACCTCGCCCGGCTTCGCCAAGGACGGCGTCCTTCACCTGGCTTTCGTCACGCTGGCCGGCACCAACAACGTGCCGTCGGCGGCGTGGCTCACCCGCTCCCTCGACGGTGGGCGTACGTTCGAGCCGGCCAAGAAGGTGCTGGAGCAGGAGAAGTTCATGGTCCGGCTGGCCGTGGACAACAGCACTGCGCCGGCCCGGCTCCTGCTCACGTGGGTCGAGCCCGCCAGCATCGGTCTGTTTCAGATGGCGCCGCCCAGCTCGGTGATGTCCATGGTCTCAACCGACGGCGGCGCCACGTTCGGGCAGCGGGTGCGGGTGAGCGACGCCAAGCGGGAGCGGGTCGGAGCCCCCGTGCCGTTGGTGGGAAGCGGCGGCGCCTTCCATGTGCTCTACCAGGACTACGGCAAGAACGTCTTCGACTTCCAGAACATAGAAGGTCGCTACGAGGGGACGTTCGAGAACGTGATCGCCACATCGAGCAACGGTGGCGGCACCTTCACGGAGACGGTGGTCGACGCCAAGGTTCGTCCGCCGGAGCCCTTCCTGGTATTCACCCCGCCCTTCCCCGCCATGGCTGCGGACCGCGAGAGGAACAAGCTCTACGTCGCTTGGTCGGATGCCCGGGCCGGCAAAGCTGCGGTGTTGCTCACCGTGTCGTCCGACGGCGGCAAGACCTGGGGACCGCCCAAGCGGGTGGACGACGCCCGAGGTGAGGCGTTGCTCCCTCAACTGGCAGTAGCTCCCAACGGCCGGCTGGACGTCGCCTATGTGAGCGTAGGAGAGGGATCGGGGCGGCCCACCGAGGTCAACCTCACGTCCTCGAGCGACCAGGGGAAGACGTTCGGACCGTCCCAAGCCATGAACCGTCCATTCTTCCGGGAGCTCTTCCCGATCAGCCCTCGGCGCGAGGCTGGACGCGATCTTGGCAGCGCCCTCGCCTTGGTCTCGAAGGACTCGGAGGCCTACCTCGGTTGGCCCGACACGCGACGCGGGGGCAGCGACACGCTGAGGGTGGACATCGTGGGAGCTCCGGCCTCCATCCTGGCAAAGGGCCCGGCTCGGCGCCCACAGCCGGTGTCCGTGGCCAGCCAATAGAGCAAAGTCAGCCGTAGGGGCCGCTAGCCGTCATGGCCTCTCCACTCGACGCGCCTCAACCGGGTTGTTTTCATGCGTAGCGCAGCCGGCTGACAGCTGCCCCCCGTCGGCGGTGCAGCGCCGACATCTCGGCCAGATGCGTCGCTCGACTTCGTGACTACGGCTCATTGCCCTGGTGACTTGGCCCGCTTTCGGTGGTCACTGAAGGGCAGGAGAAGGAAGGCAAGCAAGTCGCCAACCAATGCCATTGACAGCCGGCCGTGCACCACCACGCCACCCAACGCTGGCCCCGCCAGCGTCTTCAGCCGGGGACGTCCGTCCAGCTCCCGTGCCGTCTGGTCGTCGATCGCTGAGGACGACCAGATCGAGAGTGTCGCAACGGTGATGCGTTCGACGGTCTTGAAACGAGGGGCTTTGCGACGGGGTCGCGGGTCGCGGGTTGTTGCGCCAACGCAAACGGAGGGCGCCCTTGCGGGCGCCCTCCGTCGAGTCCTTCGTGAAGAAAGCGGTGGATCAGATCAGGCGGTGACCCGCGTCCGCTTGCGCTCCCTGAGGAAGATGCCGGAGCCTGCTCCGAGGAAGCCCAGCGACAGGAGGGCCAGCGGCGCCAGGAGCCACGCAGGAACACCTCCGCCACTGGAGCTGCTGACTGCTTCACCGGCTCCGGCTGGGGCCGGAGCGGGAACCGGCGTACGGAAGGCTTCCTGTGAGCCGGCGGGCTGCTGGGCGGCGGCCTGCTGCGACTCAGCAGTCGGCGCGGGCGGCGGAGCCTGCGGGCCAGCCTGTGTCCCTACGGCAGGGCCGGGAGCCGCAGCTCCGGGCTGGGCCGCTGACTGTGCCGGCGCAGCAGCCTGGGCCGGCACGCCAACACGGGGCGCGGCAGCCTGAGCAGGAGCTCCAGGCTGGGTCGCGGGTGCCACACTGGCTCCGTCAGGCTGCTCGGCCTGGGCCGCCCCCTGCGAGACTGACCTATTGGGCGCGCGGTCACCGGACACGCTGAAGGCCGCGTTCACGGGGTTGTAGTCCAGGCCGTTCTTGTCGCGCTGGGTGGCACTGACAACATGGCTACCGCCCTTGGCGTCGCCCGGCACCGTGAAGGAGAAGTTGAACGAGCGGTTGGGCTGAACGGTGGCCTGGCCCATCAGGGGTCCCCGCGTGCCGTCCCAGTAGATGTTCACGAGGCTGCCCTGGGGGTCGAACGTGCTTCCGGTCACCGTCACAAGATCCCCAGCTTTGCCGCTGGCAGGCTTGAGGGTGATCCTGGCACCGGGCACACAGGCCCAGGCCACTCCACCTACAAGGGTCGCCACCCCCAGCACCGCAGCAGCAATGGACAACCTGGTCTTCATGGCCCCTCCCCTTCGAGTCCCTCGGACTCGCTCATGCTTCATTTGGTTTTGACACTCTCAAAGGCGGTTCCTGCGCCTCAGAGCAGGACTACAAGACAACCCTAGAGCTGGACACTACTCCTACATAGGGTACCTGGCAAGGGATCCAGGGAGAAACTAGATGTTGAAGCCATCTAATCTCACCGACGCGAGAATCAGTTGCAGCGTCTCTCAGTCGCAGAGTAGCGTCCGCCCAACTCAGGCTGGCCTTGCTCACAGTGGTGAGGAGGACGCGGCTTGTAGAGCAAAGCATCACCGACGTCAGGGGACACGCTCGATGGCACGCCGATTGAAGTCCACGATCTCGAGACGGATGCTGGCGTTGGCCCTCATGATGATCTCAGGACTGGCGATGCTGGTACTGGCGGCACCTACACAGGCCGACGTGACCTGTCGCTTTGATGTGGGCACCGGCGACGTGACGCTCACCTATGACTCCGCCAACCAGGAGCTCAGGGTGACGAGGTTGGCGGACGGCTCGATCCGGTTCGACCAGAAGACGGCTCCGGCAACGGACTACACGGTCGTCGCCTGTGGCGCGGTGACGCCCACCGTCGCCAATACTGAACGGATTGTCGTCACCGGGACGACCGCGAACAATCAGGATCTGCGGGTCGACCTGTCCGGGGGGCCCTTCGCCCCGGGCAAGACCGCCGAGGCCACGGCGGTGACCTCGGAGATCGAGTTCAGCGTCAACCTCGGTGAGGCAGCCACAGGACAGCCCGCCGACTCCGGCGACGGTGTGATCGTCTCCGCCACCACCGCTGCCGACGTGCTCGCCGTGGGCGCCAACGGCTTCAACTTGAACGGTGATGACGACGTGGATGTGACCACCGCAGGGGTCGACGACGCAGCCGCTGACCGCCAGCTCCTCGGCGGCGACGGCGACGACACCTTGACGGCCTTCGGTGACGCGGTAACCGGTGCGGGGAACGTGGCGGCCACCCTAAACGGCGGCGTCGGGATCGACACCCTCACCGGGGGGACCGGCGCCGACACCCTGACCGGCGGGGCAGGCAACGACACACTCAACGGCGACGGTGGCAACGACACGCTGACCGGCGACGCTGGTGTCGACATCTTGAGCGGGGCGGCGGGGAACGACACGCTGACCGGAGGTGCCGACAACGACACGATGAACGGAGGTGCCGACAACGACACGCTGACCGGAGGTGCCGACAACGACACGGTGAACGGCGGTGACGGCGACGACACCGTGAACGGCGGGGACGGAATCGACCTCTTGAACGGTGACGCCGGCACCGACACCCTGAACGGTGACGCCGGCACCGACACCCTGAACGGTGGCGACGGTACCGACACGCTCAGGGGCGGCAGCGACAACGACGTCGAGAACGGCGGAGCAGCCAACGACACATTCGAGCAGTTCGAGAGCGGGCTGGCCAACGGCGCCGATGTCCTGAACGGCGGGACCGACACGGACGAGGCGAGGTACTACGGTCGTGACTTCTCCGGTCGAGAGCCGGGGGTGACCGTCACCCTCGATGGGATTGCGAACGACGGGGAGACCTTCCCCACGCTCGAAGGCGACAACGTGGGTGCCGATCGTCAGCTCGAGAACGTGGTGGGCACGTCACGGGCTGACACCATCACGGGTAACGAGGGGAACAACCTGCTCAGTGGCCAGCCCGCCAACGACACCCTCAACGGGGCCGGCGGTGACGACACCCTCCAGGGCGGGGCCGATGACGACACCCTCAACGGTGACGCCGGCAACGACACCTTCGACGAGGAGACGGCGGCCACGGGGGCCGATGTGATGACCGGTGGTGCCGGCACCGACAACGCCGACTACGCCCGACGCACGAACTTCGTGAGCGTGACGAGGGACGGCGTGGCCAATGACGGGGAGGCGGGCGAACGGGACAACGTCGCTGCGGACGTGGAGAGTGGCGCCGTCCCGGGCGCCGTTCCCACTCCGAGCGGTGGGGCCCCCGACCCCCGCAACCTCAACCTGGTGGGCCACAGTGACCTCGGGGGGCGGGGACTGAACGGCGAGGTGGCGGTGGTGGGAACCACCGCGGTGGTGGCCGCGGGCTACGTGCCGCAGAACGCTCAGTCGATCGCCCACGTCAAGATCGCCGCTCAGAACTTTGCGCCGCCTTGCGTCACCGTCCCGGTGAAGGTCGTCGACCTATCCGATCCCAGCCGTCCCAGGGTCGCCTCCACCATCCCGGTTGCCGAGGGCCAAGCCGCCCGGGACGTGGACGTGCTCAGGGTGAACACGCCGTCCTTCAAGGGAGACCTGGCTGCCGTTGCCCTGGCGAGCTGCAAGTTCGACGAGGAGGCTCTACGCGACCGGCGCATAGCCCCCCCGGGCAGCTACGCCCACCGGGGGGTCGCCTACTACGACGTCACCAACCCGGCCAACCCCCGTCTCCTCGGCCGTTACCTGGCCGACTTCGACAACTTCATCCCCTCCGCGCCGGACTGCAGGCCGGGAAGCGATGCCAACTGCGCCCAGGACCAGTACTCGGTGCATCTCAAGCGGCTACGGGACGGGCGAATCATGTCGGTGTCGAGCAAGGTGGACGCGGCTGACATCAGCTCACCCACGAGCGACGTGCGCCTCGTGGACGTGACCGACCCAACTCGGCCCACGCAGGTCGGCTCCTGGCCCGTTTTTGGTGAGGCCCCTCCCCGCACGTCGAACAACGGCTGCTACCCCCGGTCGGGGAGCCGCTCGCCTGAGTTCAGCACCGACGGCACCAAGCTCATGGTCCCCTACCTCGACGGCGGCCTCTTCATCCTCGACGTTGAGGATCTGGCCAATCCCACGAAGCTGGGCCAGTGGAACTACCCCAACGACTGGGACGTGGAGGGCAACGGCGCCTACGTGTCTGCGGCCGACGTGGGTGGCCGTCAGCTGGCCCTGTTGGCCGACGAGGACTGGTGGTGGCCCACCTCTGGGTTCAGGGTGGACCTGCCCACCACCCTCGCGGGTGTCAAGACCGGTTGCAGCGACTTGTTCACCACCAACGACCTGGGCTTCGACTCTCAGATCCACCGCAAGCCCGGCGGCCAGATCCAGGGCGAGTTGGCCTACATCGGGCGGGGCTGCCCCCGGCGCCAAGCGCCCGACGGCAGCTTCATCCCCGCGGATCCCTACCTGATCCCCGAGGGCGAACTGAACGGCAAGATCGCCTTCGCCGACCCCACGCCCAATCCGATCACCCAGCCTGGCCTGCCCGCCCAGGGCTGCACGTTCTACAGCCGGGTCATGCGCGCTCAGGACGCCGGGGCTCTCGGTCTGGTGCTGAGGACCGCTGGAGGCAATACCGCCGAATCGGTCGCCGGTTTCGTCTTGGCCCCCACCGGCGACCTGTCCATCCCCGGGTTCCAGGTCAAGAAGCCGGCCGGTGACGCCCTCCGCACCACCATGTGCCCCGCCGTGACCGGCACGCCGGCCGGCTGCACCGGAGGCCAGCCGGTCGTGGGCGCGCTGGTGGATCTGCCCGGCGAATGGGGAGGCTTACGAGTCCTGGACGTCACCAATCCGGCCAAGCCGAGTCAGACGTCGGTGTATCGCACTCCCAACTCCCAGGTCTTCCCACCGCCCGACCACCGAGGCATCTACTCGGTGCACCACACCGTGGTCCAGGGCGAGACGGCCTACGCGGCTTGGAACTCCGACGGCCTCCGGGTTCTCGACCTGCGAGGCGGCCAGACGAGGGAGACCTTCTCCTTCGTTCCTCCGGACACCAACGACCCCACGGGCACAGTGCCGGCCAAGGCCTACGTCCAAGGCGTGGCCGTCTCCCCGAACTTCGTGGTGATCAGTGACGTGAACTCGGGTCTCTACGTGTTCTGCTTCGCCGGCCAGCCCTGTCCTCCGCCAGCCGCGGACTCGGGCGGCCCGGCCGCCAACCGGGTGGCGCCCGCCTCGGCCGAGTCGGTCGCGGCGCCGGTTTCCCCCATCGAGAATCAGCAAGGGAGCGGGGGAGGATCCCGAGGTCCGCTGCCCGTCACCGGTGCCAACCTCTGGAAGCTGGTGCTGTTGGCGTTGATCCTCATCGCCACGGGAGTGCTGGTGAGGATGGCGGTGCGCCGCCGATCGGGGACTCGTCGACCGGCCTGACGCGAGGTGACGAGGGCTAGCCGGGTCCCTGGTGGGGGGCCCGGTCAGTCGTTGTCCTCGAGGTAGCCCTCGTCGGAGTGCTCGAACTGGCGGCTGATCGCGCCCAGATCGTTAGGTGACCAGCTCGTCACCTCCGAGATCGTCCCGAGGCCTCGGCCTCTTCGGCATCGCTCATCCCCTCGGACTCGGCTCCGGACTAGCTGAAGCCGGCGAAGGTGTCCTCCTCTGCCCGAGGACGACTCCTTCCTGGTCCTCCTCGCCGGTGTCGGCCATAACCTCCGCCTGTCCGAGAGGTCATTCGACGCTCGGGTGGGACCGGACAACGGCGGGCGTTGGCCCATCGACCTCGGCTCGCGTCTCGCCCTGGGCAGCCACAAGGAGGGGGCCATCGCCGCCTGTGGGCGTCGGGCAACGGCGCCACACGGAGTGGGTCGGGTGACGGGGACCCAACCGCGGGGGAACGCCGGTCAGGACGATCGGTCGTGTTGCCGTCCTGGCCTGAGGACCGCTATCGACGTCCTGGCGCGTCGTCGGGCGGGCAGTAAGGGATGTTCGAATGCGCCTGGTGCGTGCCATGGTTACGCTTCGGCACGCTCTCGTGAGCCTGGTGGGTGCGGTGCTCACAATCGTCGTTGTCGTGGTCGGCGCCGGCTGCCGACGCCGGGCCGAGAACCATCGCGGTCCCCAACGTGAAAATCGCAACAACCCTTCGCATTGCGGTCTCCCCTCTATGGATGTGCGTGAGCGACGATCATAGAACGAGCACGTTTCGCAACGTCAATAGATACGGTTCTGTCATAGCATGCCGCTATGGCACGGATCAGCTTGGCCCTGTTGGCCGCTGTTCTGGCCGTGTTCGCCATCGTTGGCGCCGTCCTCCGGGCGACATCGCAACGATCCGTCAAGGTGGGCAACAACAATCTGGTGAGCGCACCGGCACTCCTGGACGCCAACAACTCGCCTTCGCTCGCCCAAAATCCCCGCAGACCCCAGAACCTGGCGCTCAGCTACCGCGTCGACCGCCTCCGGTTCTCGGCTGCCCTCGCGTGGACCGACGACGGTGGAATGACCTGGCAACGTACTGCTCTCCCGCTTCCGGACGGCAAGGATCGACCGTTCGCGCCCGACGTCGCCTTCGGGCCCGACGGCACCTTGTACGTCACCTACGTCAATCTCGAGGGCAGTGGGAACGTGCCGGCCAACCTGTGGGTGTCGACCTCTGGAGACGGTGGTCGAACACTGTCGCCTCCGGTCCTCGTGGCCGGCCGCCTCGCCTTTCAGGCTCGCGTGGCGGTGGCGCCGTCCGGCACCGTCCATGTCACCTGGCTGCAGGGCAGCGAGGTGGGCCTCTTCAAGCTCATCGGCTCACCCAACCCGATCGTGTCCGCCAGTTCCACCGATGGCGCCCGGACGTTCTCACCGGTTGTCACGGTCAGCGATCCTGAGCGGGAGCGGGTGGGCGCGGCCAGCCCGGTGATCGACTCCAACGGACGGTTGGTCGTGCTCTATCAGGATTTCAAGGGGGACCGACGGGACTTCGAGAACCTCGACGGTCCACCGTGGGATGAGCCCTTTTCCCTCGTATTCACCCATTCGAGCGATGGGGGGCGTTCGTTCGCCAAAGGGGTCGAGTTCGAGAACGGTGTAGTCCCCACCCGACGGTTCCTCGTCTTCCTTCCCGTGTTCCCCTCTTTTGCTTCGTCGGCCGACGGCACCTTGTACGCGGCCTGGTCGGACGGGCGCAATGGGGACGAAGACGTGTTCATTCGACGTTCCAGCGACGGCGGACGCACGTGGGAACCTCGGGTACGGGTCAATGAAAATCCCATGGGGGACGGCACTGATCAGTACCTGCCCCGGGTGGCGGTAGCGCCGGGCGGGCGGGTGGACCTCCTCTTCCTCGATCGCCGGCGTGACCCGCAGAACCTGATGACGGACGCCACCGTGGCCTCGTCACATGACGGTGGCCAGTCATTCCAGGCCGTTGCGGTCTCTTCGCAGTCGTTCGACTCGCGGGTGGGGCCGAGCCTCGATCCCAAGTTCGGCGTGGACTTCGGATCACGTCTCGCACTTGTGAGCAAGGACGGTCCGTCGGTGGCGGCATGGACCGATTCTCGTAACGGTAACGAGGACACGGGACGCCAGGATGTGTTGGTCGCGGCCTTCGAGATGCCGGCTCCGCCCGGAGTACTGACCAGGACGTCTGTCATAGCCATCCTCCTGGTGCTGAGCGCTGCCGCCTTTGCCGGCTCATGGCTCGCCGGACGGTCCTCTCTTCGGGGGCCCTAACCGGGCCCCTTTGGGGTCATGGTGTACCTTTCCTATGTGTCCCGTACACCCGGACGCCGATCACAGAGCGAAGGCCAAGGTGGCCTCATCCGACGGATGGTTTCCTCAGGGCGCGCACCGGCGCTGGTGCTGGCCTTGCTGCTTGTGTTCCTGGTGGTCATCTACGCCGTCGTGCTCAACAGCGTCCGGCCCCACACACCCGGCCGAGAGCTCACGCTCAACGAGCTCATAGAGCGAGTACGTGACAAGAAGATCACAGACGTCACCCTCCTGTCCGAGGACTCGAGATTGGTGGGTACCGATGATCAAGGGCCCTGGTGGGTGGGGCTCGGGCCGGGAGGATCCGACAACAGCAGTGAGTTCGTGACCGCTCGGCTGCTCAACAACTTCCTCGACGAGGGCGTGGGCACCCGGATCGACACCCAGGTCTCCAAAGGGCTGCTCAAGCTCGCCACCCAGTTCCTGCTCCCTGCGCTGACCCTTGCCGTGACATTGACGCTTCTCTACACCCTGCGACGAGGCGAGCGCGGTGGCGGGGACTACGCGCTCCTCGGCAAGTCAGGAGCGCGGCAGTACGTGGCGGGCCGCCGCCCGGACGTCACCTTCGCCGACGTAGCCGGTGTGAAGGAGGCCATCGAAGAGCTCCGTGAGGTGAAAGAGTTCCTGGCTGCGCCCGAAACGTTCGAGCGCATGGGCGCCAAGCCCCCTCGTGGCGTGCTCTTGATGGGTGCGCCCGGGTGCGGCAAGACGCTGCTGGCCAAGGCCGTCGCCGGCGAAGCCGGGGTCCCGTTCTTCTCGGTCTCGGCTTCCGAGTTCGGTGGGATGTTGGTGGGCGTCGGGCCTTCGAGAGTGCGGGACCTCTTCGCACGCGCCCGAGCGGCGGCGCCATCCATCGTCTTCATCGACGAGGTTGATGCCGTAGGACGAGCCCGCTCGGCGGGGGAGAGCCTGAACCCCGAGGGCGAGTCCACGCTCAACGAGCTCTTGGTACAACTCGACGGCTTCGACCCGGCGCAGCGAGTCGTGCTGATGGCAGCCACCAACCGCCCGGACGTACTCGACGACGCATTGATGCGCAAGGGCCGGTTCGACCGCCACATCGTCATCGACGTCCCAGATCTGGCCGGCAGGCTCGCCATCTTGGGAGTGCACGCTCGCAGTAAGCCCCTCGGGCCCGACGTGGATCTCGAGAGGCTCGCTCGCAGGACCGTTGGGTTCAGCGGGGCCGACCTTGCTGCCACCATCAACGAGGCAGCCACTCTTGCCGCCCGCAGGCGACTGTCCACCATCGGCACCCGGGAGATCGACGAGGCCGTCGACCGAGTGATCGCAGGGCCCGAACGGAACAGCCGCATCCTCGGGGCGGAGGAGAAGCGGCGCGTGGCCTACCACGAGGCAGGTCATGCCCTGGTGGGCTGGGTGTTCAGCTCCACCACCACGGTGGACAAGGTCTCGGTGGTTGCTCGGGCTCACAGCCTGGGCGCCACCTGGCGCCTACCGATCGAGGACCGCCAGGTGATGACCCGCTCACAGATGGAGGAGGAGATCGCCGCCTTGCTCGGGGGACGAGCAGCCGAGGAGATCGTGTTCGCTGACCTGTCCGGCGGATCGAGACAGGATCTCGTTCAAGCTACGAGGCTGGCCCAACACATGGTCTATGAGCTCGGGATGAGCGACGCTCTTGGCCCTATCGCCATAGGCCAGGAAGGCGGGCCGGTGTCGGACGCGGTGGCCAGAGAGGCAGCCGCCGAGGTGCGACGGGTGCTGCAGGCGGGTGACCAGCGTGCCCATGCCGTGCTGACCGCCTACCGCACGAAGCTCGACAACCTGGCCGATGCCCTTGTGCGCCGGGAGACATTGGATCGCGACGAGTTGGTGACTCTGCTCGGTGACCTGCCCAAGGGCATACCAACCGAAGCAAGGCCCGAGAGCGTAGGAGCAAGGCCCTACTAGCCGGTCCGGCCATCCCTGAGGCGGTGTCGATACCTACGAGGGAGGAGGTGGGCCCTGATCGACGAATCAGCAGTGGCCTTGTCCCTGATGCTCCGGCGTG
>JADDQT010000227.1 GCA_016781225.1 Actinomycetota bacterium | reverse complement strand
CCCTGCCGAGGACGCGCTGCCCGAGTCGTCCGAGTCACGCCCCGGGGGAGCGGCAGGGGTGCTCGTTCCGTACGCGCCCGTCCTCCTCGCCGGCGTGGTCGGACTGCAGAGGCAGGGGGACGGGGGCCTCTCGACGTTCCTGATGGGCAACGCCGCCGTGGTCCTGGTGCTCATGACCACCCGCCAGGTGCTCGCCCAGTTCGAGAATCTGGACCTTGCCAGAGAGCTGGAGGCCAAGGTCATGAGACGGACCGCCGACCTCGAACGGGAGGAGCGAAGGTTCCGCTCGCTGGCCCAGAACACCACCGACGTGGTCACCATCGTCGACGCCGACGGGATGATCCGCTACCAGAGCCCGTCGGTGGAACGGACGCTCCGCTTCAGTCCCGACCAGCTGATCGGAACCCATCTGGGCGAGCTGCTCCATCCCGACGAGCGCTCGGAGACGCTGGCCATGGTGGCCTCGGCGGCGGCACCACCGGCTCCACCCACGGTGCTCGACGAGCAGCGCCTCCAGCGAAGGGACGGCTCCTGGTGCTTGAGCGAGCTCACCGTCTGCAACCTCCTCGACGATGACGCCGTAGAGGGCATCGTGGTAACCAGCCGCGACATCGGCGACCGGACGGCGCTCGAGAACCAGCTCCGCCATCAGGCCCTGCACGACCCCCTCACCGGCCTCGGCAACCGGACACTGCTCCAGGACCGCCTGGTGCACGCCTTGGATCGCGGCAGGCGTGGCGGAGGCACGGTCGCTCTGCTGCTGCTTGACCTCGACGGGTTCAAGGAGGTCAACGACAGCTTCGGCCACATCGTGGGCGACCGTCTCCTGGTGGAGGTGGCACGGCGCCTGAGCGACAGCGTCCGCCTCGGCGACACCGTCGCTCGCATGGGGGGAGACGAGTTCGCGGTGCTGCTCGAGGAGGCCGAGGACGACATGCCCACGGTGGTCGCGCAGAGGATCCTGTACCGCATGCGCGCCCCCATGAGCCTCGACGGCAAGAGCATCGTCACCCACGCCAGCCTGGGCCTGGTGGTGGGATCGGCGTCGGTCTCCAGCGGTGCCGACCTGCTGCGAAACGCCGATCTGGCCATGTACCGGGCAAAGGCCAAGGGAAAGAACGTCTACGAGGTGTACGAGCCCGACATGCACTCGGCGGCCTTGAAGCGAGTGGAGACCGAGAGCGACCTGCGCCGGGCCCTGCGACAGCGCGAGCTCATCTTGCATTACCAACCGATCATCGAGGTGAGCACCGGGCGCATCACCGGCGCCGAAGCCCTCGTGCGTTGGCCCCACCCGGAGTACGGACTCATCCTGCCGGGCGAGTTCCTTCCCCTTGCCGAGGAGAGTGACCTGATCGTGACCCTCGGACGCTGGGTGTTGAACGAGGGCTGCCGCCAGACGGCACGGCTCATAACCATGGGGATAGCCGGCCCCGGCTTTACCATGTCCCTCAACGTTGCCATCCGTCAGCTCCTGAACCCCTTCCTAGTGAACGAGGTGAAGGAGGCGCTCGCCGATCATGGCCTCGAGCCGAGCGCCCTGGTGTTGGAGATCACCGAAGGGGCACTGGCCGAAGGGTCCGAGGAGCCGATACTGCCCACGTTGCGAGCTTTGAAGAAGCTCGGTGTCCAACTGGCCATCGACGACTTCGGGAAGGGCGAGTCCTCCCTCAGCCGCCTGGACAGCTTTCCTGTCGACAAGCTCAAGATCGACCGGTTCTTCGTGGACAAGATCAGCTCCGCCGACGATCGCAGCTCGCTGGCCGGCGTGATCGTGGCCATGGCCAAGAGCCTCGGTCTGGCCACCGTGGCCGAGGGAGTGGAGACCCGGGAGCAGCTGGCCTTCCTGCGCCAGCAGCGCTGCGAGGAGGCCCAGGGCTACTTCCTGTCACCTCCCCTGCCGGCGGACAACTTCCAGGCCCTCATGGAGAAGTCGAGCAAGGGTGAGGTGCCCGCCTTCGCCCGCCCTCAGGCGCAACGCTCGGTCCTCGCCTGAGGGGGGCGGTCCGCGCTCTCAGGCCACGCCGAGGAGGGCAGCGGCCGACGTGACGTCGCTCCCCCGGGCGGCGGCATCGTCGATGGCGGCCAGCGCCGCCGGCGTGTCGAGGTCGTCGTCCAGAGCGGCCCGCACCCGTTCCAGGGCATCGCCCTCGCCTGTACCCGTTCCCCCGGCGCCTCCGGCCGCTCGCCACGCCTCGAGCCGGGCGTTGGCCGCGGGAAGGAGGCCGTCCTCCCACTCCCACGACTGGCGGTAGTGGTGGGCGATGATGGCCAGGCGCACCGCGGCCGGGTCCCACTCCTTCAGCAGGTCGCCGATGAAGACCAGGTTCCCGAGGGACTTCGACATCTTCGTCCCGCCCAGGCGGACCATGCCCACGTGCACCCAGTGACGAACGAACCGCTCGCCCGTGGCGGCCTCGGACTGCGCCGCCTCGCACTCGTGGTGGGGGAAGATGAGGTCACTGCCCCCGCCGTGGAGGTCGATCGTGCTGCCCAGCTCCCGCAGGGCCAGAGCCGAGCACTCCACGTGCCACCCGGGACGCCCCGGGCCCCAGCGAGACTCCCATGAAGGCTCGCCCGGCGCCGAGGGTTGCCACAGCACGAAGTCCAGAGGGTCCACCTTGTTGGGGTCGTCGGGGTTGCCACCGCGCTGGCGGGCCAGCTCGAGCATCTCTTCACGCGAGTAGTGGCTCACCTCGCCGAAGCGGGGGAAGGTGGCGACCCTGAAGTAGACCCCTCCGCCGGCCTGGTAGGCGTGACCGGCATCGAGGACCATGCCGATGAACCGGAGGATGTCCGAGATGGCCGACGTCGCCCTCGGCTCGTACACCGCGGGCAGCAGGCCGAGGGCCTCCATGTCGGAGTCGAAGCGCGCCAGCTGCTCGGCGGCCAGGTCGAGGTAGTGGACTCCGAGCTCGCCGGCCCGGCGGAGGATGTCGTCGTCGACGTCGGTGACGTTGCGCACGCACTGGGTGTCGTGTCCCATGTCGCGCAGGCGACGCTGGAGGACGTCGTAGGTCACGTAGGTCGCCGCGTGACCGAGGTGAGGCCCGGCGTCGGGGGTGATGCCGCAGGTGTACATGGTGACGACGGGGCCCGGCCGGAAGGGCACCACCTCTCGCCGGGCGGTGTCGTACAGGCGGAGGAACTGGGGTTCCCTCACCGGTTGCTCACACGTCGATGCCGGTGAACCGCAGTGCCGCCCTGGTGTGGTAGCGGGTGTTGAGCTGCAGGAGGACGGCGGTGATGGCCTCGATGGGCGCGGCGTTGGCCAGCGACCCGGCGTTCAGGGGCCGCAGGCGGGGAATGAGCTCCACCAGCGCGGCGGCGGCCTCGAACGCCGAAGGGTGATCCGAGCAGATGAGGACGTCGCTCTCCACCGAAGCGTCCAGGTCGGCGAGCGACCGGGCGGGCAGGTGGTGCAGGGCGGCGGTCACCAGGGCAGCGGGAACGGCGCTCTGCACGTGGGCGGCGACCGAGCCGCGGGGCGGTACCAGTGGCTCGAACTCGTGACCCATGCGCGTGATGGCGTTGGCCATGGAGATGACCACCTTGCCGTCGAGCTGCTTGGTGACCGACCCGGCCGTCGAGGCTGCCGCCTCCCAGGGCGTCGCCAGCACGACCAGGTCGGCCTCGGCGGCGGCGGCGTTGTCGCCGCCCACCACGGGCAACGTGCGGTCCGGCCAGCGCTCGCGTATGGATCTGCACGCCTGGTCGGCCCGCTCCTGCAAACGGGAACCGAGGACGACCTCCACGCCGACGGATGCCAGGCGGGCCGACAGCCCCTTCCCCGCGGGGCCGGTACCGCCGAGGACACCTACGTTCATCTGCGCGCTCCAACGCTCATCTGGCACCTCCGACCGGGGACCACTCCGGGTGGAGGCTAT
>JADDQT010000035.1 GCA_016781225.1 Actinomycetota bacterium | reverse complement strand
AATCGGGGGTAGGCGCGGCGGTACAGGGCCTCCCAGGCGCCGGCGTCGCCTTCGCGAGCACGCCGCACCAAGCCCGGCACCTCTGTCGGGTGCACCTCATCATCCATCTGTCGTCGGTGTTCCTCGGATGTCACGGACCTGATGCCGGGCGACGATGGTCAGGGGAGGAGCAAGGGTTCCCGGGCGGCTCCTTTCGTCCTGCCCCCAAAGCCTCCTCGGAGAAACGTGGCCGGGACAAATCGAGCGCAGTTGCCCGACCACTGCGGGTTGGGCGCGCCGCCGCCCCGGCGCTAGCGGGAGGGCTGCGACGAGCCGGTCCGGATGGAAGCCGACTGGCCCCCGACCTGGAGTCTGAGGTCGTTGAGGGCCCGGACCCGGCGCTCCGCGCCGGCTCGTCGTCGATGCCGCGCTGGCGGGCGTCAGCCAGCTCCTTGAGGTTGCGGGTCGTGCCGGCCCGAAGGCGATGCCGAAGCGGGACGGAGCCCGGTCGGGGAAGACCATCGAGAGGCGCAAGGGGGCGACCAGCGGCAGCAGGCGCCGCGCTGCTCGGTCCACCGCCACCAGTGCTGCGGTGGAGGTGACGACGATGATCGCCCACCAGCCCACCAGGGGAAGGAGGCCGGAGGGCCTGGGAATCAGCCGGCTGAGCGGCACCCCGACGCTACGGAGGTGGCGATCGGAATGGCCAGGGCCAGTAGCCGGACCATCATCCCCATGACGGGGCGGCGCTCCCATCGCTCGCCCGGGCGGCCTCCATTCTCGGATCCTGTCACGGAGCGTGTTTCGGCGGGGCACCACGGCTACCTGGGTGATTGACGGCTCCAAACCCGTCACGGCATCCCCTCGGGGCGGGATAGGGTACGCACGGGTCTGAGCGCGGCGAATGCCACTTGGACCGGACGCTCGAAGCTTCGATGTCCTGAGTCGGCGGGGTGTCCCAAGGCAAGGGAGTCCCCGTGAGCGAGTCCGAACAGTTCAGCAGCCGCATCGGCGAGTTGTCCCAGACGCTTCTGAGCGACGAGTGCATCGACGGGTTCCTGGCGCGGACCGCCAGGCTCAGTGTGGCGCTGATCCCCGCCTGCGACACCTCCAGCGTGTCGGTGGTCAGCGACGGCAAGGTGCGCACCAGGGCGTCCAGCGACGAGCTGGCGGAGCGGGTGGACAGGCACCAATACGACCACGGGGAAGGCCCGTGCCTGGAGGCCATAGAGACAGGCGCCTCGGTACGAAGCGCGCCCTTCGACGAGGAGACCCGCTGGCGCCGCTTCGTGACGCTGGCGGCTGCGGAGGGCGTGGCGGGCAGCTACTCGGTGCCGCTCGAGGCGGCGGAGCGCACCGTGGGCGCCCTCAACCTCTACAGCTTGACCAGAGCCTTCGGCGATGACGACGAGGAGCTCTCGGAGGCCTTTGCCGCCCACGCCGCCGTGGCGGTGGCCAACGCCGATGCCTACCACAAGGCTCGCGAGCTCAGCCGTCACCTGGAGGAGGCACTCAAGTCCCGGGACCTGATCGGCCAGGCCAAGGGGATCATCATGGAGCGTGAGCGCGTCACGGCCGATCAGGCCTTCGACATGCTCCGCAAGGTGTCCCAGGCCAAGAACGTGAAGCTGCGGGAGGTGGCCGAGCTCGTGGTGCTGACAGGCACCTGGAAGTAGCGCCGCTCTCTCGATCGCTGCGGTGAGATCCACCGCTTTGCCGCGCGTAGGCGCCAGAATCGCCTGGTCCGCCATCGAGCCTGATAGGCCTGCGTGCGCCGCCTGCTCCGTAGAAACGGCCTGGCTCTGGTCACGTTCGGTCTGTTCGTGCTGGCCTCCATGCTCATGCACGCGGTCGGTGGCGCCGAGGAGTACGGCGAGGAGCTGGAGGCACACGGCGAGCGCCGGGTGAGCACGCTGGCGTACATGACCACCGCTCGCTTCTCGTCCGAGTCCATGCAGAACTGGCAGAGCGAGTTCCTGGCCGTGGGCTCGTTGGTGGTCCTCTCGGTGTTCCTGCGCCAGAAGGGCTCACCGGAGTCGAAGCCGGTCGACCATCCGCACACTGAGACGGGCGGCTAGCTCTGCGGCTTGCCGGGCGGCCTCAACTCTCTCTGGCCCGGAGGATCCCGGCGTCGAGCCTCCAGGCGGGCCAGCTCCTCACGGTCGGGAGCGCCGCTCCGCCTGTGGCGGCGGACGAGCACGGCGACAGTCAGCACCAGCGAAAGGGCGGTGAGCGGGACCACGTTCTCTCCGATGAGCTCGAGCACCCAGATGAGCGGCCCGGAGACCTCTTCGCCGGCTGAGCGGAGGAGGAAGATGGTCGCCAGGGTGCCGCTCAGGTTCAGGATCAGGAAGAGCCACAACGACATCCCCGACGCACCGGCCAGCACGCAAACGACGCCGCCCGGGAAGAAGAACACCAGGACACCGCCCCAGAGCCGGAAGTTGCGCCGGGCCGCTCGGAGCAGGCGGCCGGCCCCGAGCTTGCGGCTCATCCACTCGACGGCGCCGTCGCCGTAGCGCCGTCCGAGCAGGTACAGGAAGGGATCCTCCACGAGGCGCCGGCCGAGGGCGACGACCACGTAGGGGAGGACGTCCACCGAGGTCGACGTGGCCACCAGGTGCCGGGTGGTGGCGTTGAGGGCGAGCAGCAGGAGCGGGTGCTCGTTGACCAGCGCCGGGAACAGGGCGTTGCCGAGGGCGGCCGTCCCGAAGATGGCCACCAGGGGGACGATCAGCAGCAGGGGAGGGAGGCGCCTCGACCGCTTGCCGCCGTTCGACGCCGCCGTTGTCCGACGGCTTGGCAAGTGCTGCCCGTCAGCTCCCGTTCTGGGCCTGGATCAGGTGGTACAGGAGGATGAGCTGGGTGATGGCCAAGGGCTCGTCGCGCTCGCCGTTGATCATTCCCAGCGACTCGGGCAACGGCTCGTCCACGCCCAGCTCGGCCCAGATCGCCTCTTCCACCTTGCGAGTCAATTCCCGCGATGCGTAGGAGTGGATGTGGAGCGCGTCCACCGGCTTGCCGTCGTCATCCCTGGTGAGCTTCAGGTGCATGGCTTCGTGCACGTCTTCGGTGACGATGCCGCTGAGGTCGGGATGGGAGATCGTGGGACGCAGTAGGAGCGTTGCCGAGAGCGGGTCCTCGGCCGTCTCGCCGCGCTCCTCGATAGGAGCGAAGCGCACCACGATGTCGGCGTAGGCCCGCTGGGGGTGGATGAACTTCTTGGACTCCGGCTCGCGCTTCTTGAGGTCGGCGGCAACCTCCTCCTTGGAGTAGCCCCGCTTGGACGTGTCACGGGAGTACTTCCACTGGTAGCGGATCTCCTCGGGCGGATCGAGGAAGACGGTCACGTCGAAGCAGCCGCGGAGCATCTTGTTGTAGAGGGGAAGCAGGCCGTCGATGATCACGAAGTCCCGGGGCTCCACCAGCTCCGGCCGGCCCAGCGAGCCGTCGGTGTGGGAGTAGACGGGCTTCAGGACGGGGTCGCCCAGGGACAGCAGTTTGAGGTGCTGGGCCATGATGTCCATGTAGTTGCACTGCGGGTTGAGCGGGGTGAACGGCAGGGCCTTGCGCTCTTGGCGGTCGTAGCGGTGGTAGTCGTCCACACAGGCGGCGGTGATGCGCTCGGGCCCGAGCGCCGACACCAGGCCGTCGGAGATGGTGGTCTTGCCCGTGGCCGAGTCCCCGCAGATGGCCAGCATGATGGGGCGGCGAGCGGAGTCGCCGTTGGGACGGACCACCTGTTCGACGTTCAACTGCTGTTCAGGCATGGTTCCTCGCTGTGCTCAGAGGGTTGGGCCGCTGGTTCAGGCGTCGTCGGCCAAGGCCTGCTCGCCCGCGGAGCGGATGGCGTCCACCGCCGCTTCCAGGCCGCCTTCGTGCTTGTAGAGCGCGCTTCCGGCCACGAGGACTCGCGCCCCGGCCGCCACCACGGCGGCAGCGTTCTTCGGACCGACGCCGCCGTCCACCTCGAGGTCGATGTCCCGGCCCGAGCGCTCGATCATGTCCCGCACCTCGGTCACCTTGGGCTCCATGGAGGACAAGTAGTCCTGCCCGCCGAAACCGGGGTTCACGGTCATGACCAGCACCATGTCGACAAGGTCGAGGACGTGGGCAACGGCCGACGCCGGGGTGGCCGGGTTCAGAGCAACGGCTGCCTTGCCCCCCGCCTTGTTGACGAGCTCGAGGCTGCGGTGGAGGTGTATGGGGGCCTCGGCGTGGACGATCACCCACTCGCAGCCGGCGTCGACGTATTGCGACATCATGGCGTCGGGGTCGCTGACCATGAGGTGGGCCTCGAACGGGACCGAGGCGTGGTCGCGGCAGGCGCCGATGATGTCGGGCCCGAACGTGAGGTTGGGCACGAAGTGGCCGTCCATCACGTCCCACTGGATGCGGTCCACACCCGCATCCTCGAGGGCCTTGACCTCTTCGCCGAGGCGGGAATAGTCGGCGGGCAGCACCGACGGCACCACCAGAACCGACTGGTCAGCCATGGCCGGTCAGCTCTGCTCCATGTCGGTGGAGTACGCCCCCTCGGCGGCGGCCGAGTTGAGCTTGGCCCGATGGGCCAGGGCCTCCTGGGCCGCGTCCCAGTTCGACTTCTCGCCCTTCCACGTCTTGAGCACCGGGTCCTGCAGGGCGCGGGCGTAGGAGAAGCTGATGACCCAGGGGTGCGGACCCATCCGGTTCATGGCGTCGAGGTGGGCGGTGGCCTGCTCGGGCGTCTGCCCCCCGGACAGGAAGCAGATCCCGGGCACGGCCGCGGGCACCGTCTTCTTGAGGCAGTCGATGGTGGCCTCGGCGACCTCCTCCACCGACGACTGCTTCTCGGCCTCCTTGCCGGCGATCACCATGTTGGGCTTGAGGATGATGCCTTCGAGGTCCACCCGCTGGAGGGCGAGCTGGGCGAAGACCTCTCGGAGGGTCTTCTCGGTGACCTCGTAGCAGCGCTCGAGGGTGTGGTCGCCCACGATCTCCACCTCGGGCTCGACGATCGGCACCAGGCCTGCTTCCTGGGCCAGCGCCGCGTAGCGGCCCAGCGCATGGGCGTTCACCGCGATGCAGTAGTCAGAAGGCAGGTCGCCCTCGATGTGGATCACGCCCCGCCACTTGGTGAAGCGCGCCCCCATCTCGGCGTATTCCGCCAGCCGGTCACGGAGCCCGTCCAGGCCCTCGGTGACCTTCTCGCCCTCGGCCATGGCCAGGGGCTGGGCCCCCGTGTCGACCTTGATGCCGGGCATGACCCCGTTGTCCTCCAGGGCCTTGGTCATTTGCCGCCCGTCGGACGTCTCGGAGCGAATGGTCTCGTCGTAGAGGATGGCTCCCGAGATGTAGTCGCCCAGTCCGGGGGTGGTGAAGAGAAGCTCCCTGTAGTCCCGGCGAGACTCGTCGGTGGACTCGATGTTCACGGCTTCGAGCCGCTTCCCGGCGGTGCCGGTGGACTCGTCGGCGGCCAGGATTCCCTTGCCGTCTGCCACCATCGCCAGGGCGGTGGATCGCAGGTCGTTTGCGCCCATTGGGTTGCTCCTCCATCCTCTTCTGCGTCGTCTTCGGGCTGGTCGGTGCACCGGGAGCGACGGGTCGCTCCGGTAAGGATTCAGCTCGGGCCCGACGTTAGCCCATGAGGTCCGTGGGGCGCATCGGGCGGCGTTAGGCTCCTCCGGGCTCGCTCGCCATGTAGGCGCGACGCCGTCAAGGGGGACACGACCATGGGAGGGGGCACGACGTGAGACGGCGGTCGGCTATCTGTCTGGCCCTGGCGTGCATGGCGGCAACGGCCGCCTGCAGCGGTGGCGAGGAGAAGACCAAGTCGAGCGGGCCCGAGGTGGTGGCCAAGGACCTCTCTTTCAGGCCGGCCAAGGTCTCGGTGAAGCTCGGTGGGGAGGTGAGCTGGGTGTTCGAGGACAAGGGCACCAGCCACAACGTGACCGCCGACGACGGCTCGTTCCGCAGCGACAACCTGCCCACGGGAGGCACGTTCGCCCACCGCTTCCCGAAGCCGGGAACGTTCAGCTACACCTGCACCATCCACCCCGACAAGATGAAGGGCACGGTGAACGTCAGGGCGTAGTTCGCTGAGCAAGCTCTGCTTGCGAAGCGAAGTTACGCCGGCTTCACCTCGATCCGGCCGCCGCTTCCGTCTCCTCTGGTGAGGCGGATGGCCAGCTGCCCGTTGCCGAAGGTGGCCGTGCCCCCTCCACCGAACCCGTCGGGCAGGGCGACCTCGCGTTCGTAGGGCCCGTAGTGCCACTCGTGGACGAGATAGTCCTTGGCCGCCGGCGACCGCATCCCGGCGGCTATGCGGAGCCGAGCACCGTCGAACGACACCTCCACGTCCTCGGGGCGCACGCCCGGCAGGGGGGCGACGACCACCAGCGCCTCTCCGGCCTCGTACACGTTCACGGGGACCTGCATCGTCTCGCCCCCGGGCTCGCCGGTCTCACCCTCCTGGCGCGCCTGCAGCCGGTCGATTCGCTCGGACCTGTCCTCGTTCGCGGAGCTCATGGGACCGAGGCTAGGCCCCGCCCGAGGCCCGCCGGCGGAGAGTCGAGCCTGCTCTCCGGTACCTTGGGCGGCGGTGCGTCCCCTCATTCGCTTCGCGGCCACCTTGGTGCTGGGCGGAGCGACGCTGGCGCTGGGAGTGGCCCTGCTCGTGCCGGAGTTCCGCGCCCTCGCAGGGGCGGGGCGGCCCGGGAGGGCGGCGAACGTGAACGTGCTGGCGGAGGTCTCCCAGAACTCCGCGGTGTACGCCCGCGATGGGAGCCTCATCGCCGTCCTCCATGCCGAGGAGAACCGTTCGCCGGTGAGCCTCGATCGCGTCCCCAAGGCGTTGGTCGACGCCGTGCTCGACATAGAGGACGACGAGTTCTGGGCCCACCAGGGCCTGAACCTGCGCTCCACCCTCCGAGCCCTCGTGACCAACGTGCAGTCCGGAGAGGTTCGGCAGGGGGGTTCCACGATCACCCAGCAGCTCGTCAAGAACTCCCTCCTCACTCCGGAGCAGCGGGTGGACCGCAAGGTGCGGGAGGCGGTGCTGGCCGTGAGGTTGGAGAAGGAGATCTCCAAGGAGGAGATCCTGGAGCGGTACCTCAACGTGGTGTACTTCGGCAACGGCGCCTACGGCGTGCAGGCCGCGGCCGAGACCTACTTCAACACAGAGGTCGAGAAGCTGGACGAGGGGCAGGCGGCCCTGCTCGCAGGCGTCATCCGCAATCCCGTCGGCTACGACCCGGTGAGGAACCCCGTGCAGGCCGGCGCCCGGCGCGACCTGGTGCTGGACCGGATGGTCGCCAACGGCCACCTCCGTCCGGAGACGGCCGTGCGGCTCAAGACGGCGCCCGTTCCGGTCAAGGTGTTCACGCCGCTGCCCCCCCCGGATGACTACTTCGTCGAGGAGGTCAAGCAGCGGCTTCTCGCCGACGAGCGACTGGGCGAGACGGCCCAGGAGCGCTACAACGCCGTGTTCAAGGGGGGCCTGCAGATCCACACCACGCTCGACCCGAAGCAACAGCTCCAAGCCGAGCAGCGCCGCAACGAGGTCCTTCCTCCGACCCTGACCAAGGGCCGCTTCACCAGCTCCCTGGTCTCGGTGGAGCCTTCGACGGGATACGTGCGAGCCATGGTGGCGGGCGACGATTTCGGTACCGCCAAGTACAACCTGGCCACTCAGGGCACGCGCCAGCCCGGATCATCGTTCAAGCCCTATGTGCTGCTGGCCGCCCTCGAGGCCGGTTACAGCCCCAATGACATCGTGGACGGAAGCTCGCCTTGCACCATCAAGGTTCCCGGCTTCCAGCCGTACACGCCCGGGAACTACGAGGGGTCCGCGGGTGGGAGGATGTCCATCACCGATGCCACCGCCCGCTCCGTGAACTGCGCCTACGCCCGCCTCGGCGTCGACGTGGGGCTCGACAAGGTCGTGGACATGGCCGTGGGCCTCGGGCTGCCGAAGAAGCGCCTCCAGCCGTACCCGTCCATCTCCCTTGGCGCCGAGGAGGCCACTCCTCTGGAGATGGCCTCGGCCTACGCCACCATGGCCAACGACGGCTACTACCGGGAGCCGCGCTTCGTCGAGAGGGTTCTCGACCGCAATGGCAGGGTCGTGTTCGAGGGGCCCGACAAGGGCCGAAGAGCCGTATCCGTCCAGACGGCCCGGGTGGCCACCTCCGTGCTGCAGGCCGTGGTGGAGAGAGGGACGGGTACCCGCGCCCGTGTCCCCGGGCGGCAGGTGGCGGGCAAGACGGGGACCTCGCAGGAGTACGAGAACGCCTGGTTCGTCGGCTTCACGCCTCAGCTCTCCACCGCGGTCTGGATGGGCTCCACCGAAGGCAACGTGCCCATGACCAACGTCGGTGGCATCCGGGTCACAGGCGGTTCCTACCCGGCCCGGATATGGAGCGCGTTCATGGCTGACGCCCTGAGCGGCCAGCCGGCCCTCCCCTTCCCGCTGCCCGATGGCGTGCGCACGGGCAGGGTCGTCGGCGACGATCGTTCCTCGCGGTACCAGGACGGTGACGGCGGCTCCTACGACGACCGGAGGAACTACGAGCGCGATGGCGGGGGAGGCCCCGACGACCGCCGGGCCCGACGCCCGTCGGATCGCCGACGCAGTCGCCCCTCGGTGCCGGCCCGGGATCCCGGTCCCCTGCCGGTCACGCCGGAGGAACCGGACACGTTTCTGGAGCCGGACCCGGTCCCGTGACCGACCTGGAGACCCTGCTCCAGGTACAGGAGAAGGACACCGCCATCGACCGGCTCCGCCATCGCCGGGCCACCCTGCCCGAGCGCTCGGCGCTGTCGGCCCTGGAGCAGCGGTTGGCGGACCTCGAAGCTCGGATCGCCGAGACCGGCGCCCGGCGCGAAGCGGTGGCCGCCCGCCAGTCGCGGCTGGAGGAACAGGTGGGGACCCTCGACGCTCGAGTGAAGGACATCGAACGGCGGCTGTACTCGGGCACGGTGGCGGCTTCGAGGGACCTGCAGGCCATGTCGGCAGAGGTGACTTCGGTGAAGAGGCGAAGGTCCTCGTTGGAGGACGAGGTGCTGGGGGCCATGGAGGAGGGCGAGCCCCTGGGCCATGAGCTCGAGGCGCTGGCGGCCGAGCGGGACGCCCTGGACGCCGAGTCCGAGCGCGTTCGATCGGCACTGGTGGAGGCCGAGGTGGCCATCGACGCCGAGATCTCGTCTGAGTCCGCGGCCAGGGCGAGCATCGCCCGGGCGGTGCCCGAAGAGATGATGCGCACCTACGAGGGGCTCAGGGCCAGGCTGGGCGGGATCGGTGCTGCTCGGCTCGTGGGCTCGTCGTGCTCGGGCTGCCATCTGGTGCTGCCGTCGGCCGAGTTGGTGCGGGTCAAACGGGAGCCGCCCGACGCCCTGGTCTTCTGCGACCAGTGCGGGCGGATCCTCGTTCGAAGCTGAGCGCTCGGTTGCTCTTCTGGTTCGCCGGCCTGGCCGTGGTCGCCGTATGGAAGGTCTTCCAGGACACGGCCATCGACTACCGCCTCATCATGGCCGGCGCCCTGGCTCCCGACGTGCTGGACGCCCTCGCAGGCGGTGTGGGCGTGTTCCACACCGTGGCGTTGAGCGCCGTCCTCCTCATCGCCGTGATGGCGGCCACCCGCGGGCGCCGGAGGTTGCGGCGCCGGGTCCTGGCCCTGCCGGTGGGAACGCTCCTCCACCTGGTGCTCGACGGCGCCTGGAGCGACGCCGGGCTGTTCTGGTGGCCGGTGCTCGGGACGCAGCTCCCCGGCGACGCGCCCCTCAGCTTCCACCGGCCCCTGATCGTCCTGGTGGCCCAGGAGGTCGCCGGCGTGGCGGCCATGGCCTGGTGGTGGCGGCGCTTCCGCCTGCACGAGCCGGAGCGCCTGCGGATCTTCCTCCGCACCGGCCACCTGGGCCGGGACCTCGTGGCGTAGCCTTTGCGGAGTGAGCGAGGCGACGCTGAGCATCCCGGGGATCCATTGCGAGCACTGCCAGACATCCATCGAGGGTGCGCTCGCTGAGGTCGAGGGTGTGCGCTCGGCTCGGGTTTCGGTGCCCGACCGGACCGTGGACGTCGACTACGACGAGTCCCTCGTGGACGTCGACGCCATCAAGGACACAATCATCGAGCAGGGCTACGACCTGCCCGCCTAGGACCGGCCACGATGTCCTTCCCCAAGCCCAGCGAGGTCTTCGCCTTCATAGGCCGCAACGCGAAGCGGGTCGCGGTCACGATCGTGGGCGGGGTCGTCGTTCTCGCGGGGTTGGCCATGCTGGTGTTCCCCGGTCCGGCCGTGTTGGTCATTCCGGCCGGGTTCGCCATCCTGGCCACCGAGTACGCCTGGGCCGCGGTGGCGCTGAAGAAGAGCAAGAAGATGGCCGTCACCGCAGGCGAGAAGACCAAGTCGGGGGCGACCCTGATCAAGCAGAAGGTGACGGGTACGAAGAAGAAGCGCCCGAGGCGGGTTCGCTGACACCGCTCCCGTCGTCTCCTCCCTGCCGGCGGCCTGGGAGGTCGGGCTCCACGTAGAGGTGGACGGCCGAGGGAATCCGCTCCCGGATGCGGCTCTCGGCGTCGTCGATGGCTCGGGCCACCTCGCCGAAGCTCAGCTCGGCGTCAAGCTCCACCTTGGCCGCCACCAGCAGCTCCTCGGGTCCCAGGTGCTGGCTCTTGACGTCGAGGACCCGGCGGACGTGGGGGCTGGTCCCGAGCGTCTCCCTGATGGCGTCCATGTCCGGCGTCGACGCCGACTCACCGATGAGCAGGCCCTTCATCTCGATCGCCAGGAGGATGCCGATGCCCGCCAGGAGCACGCCGATGACGATGCTGCCCAGGGCGTCGAAGCGGCTGTTGCCGGTGATCTCGGCCAAGCCCACCCCCACGAGCGCGAAGACCAGTCCCAGGAGGGCGCCCAGGTCCTCCAGGAGCACGACCGGCAGCTCGGGGGTCTTGGCCGTGCGGACGAACGACCACCACGACTGGCTCCCCTTCGCCTGGGCCGACTCCTTCACCGCGGTGCGCAACGAGAAGGACTCCACGACGATGGCGAAGACCAGGACCCCGACGGCCCACCAGGCCGAGCCCAGCTCCTCGGGGTGCTTGAGCTTCTCGTAGCCCTCGAACATGGAGAACACGCCTCCGAGGGTGAAGAGGACGATGGCGACGACGAAGGCCCAGAAGTAGCGCTCGCGGGCATAGCCGAAGGGGTGCTCGGACGAGGGCCGGCGCCGAGCCCGGCTCTGGCCCAGCAGGAGCAGGCCCTGGTTGGAGGAGTCGGCCACGGAGTGAATCGACTCGGCCAGCATGGAGGCCGCACCGGTGGCGAGGAAGGCCGCGAACTTGGCCACGGCGATCCCTGCATTGGCTAGCAGGGCGGCCACGATCGCCTTCTTGCCCGAGTGCCCCGCCATGAGGGGTCACCCTATAGCGGGCCTACCGGGGGACGATCAGCCCCAGCTCGTGGGCCAGCTCCACGGTCCAGGCCCAGAGATCGGCGATGGCCGAGGATCCGCCGCTCGGGGAGACCCGGGCGGGGCAGCCCAGGGTCTGGTAGGTCACCGAGATCGGCCGCGGGCCGAGAAGGTCGTAATCCCCGAGGTCGATGCGCCACGGCCGGTCCTCCGACGTGTGCACGACGAAGGCTTCTTCCTTCATCCACGTGGTCGGGCCGGGGCCCGGTGCCTGCAGGTTCTTGTAGGCGAAGATCACGTGGTCGATGTTGAGCGCCGCCAGCCTGTAGGCGGGGCGGATGCTGCGGGCCATGACCGCGGCTCGCTCGTCGGCGGTCGCCTCCGGGAAGGCGGACAGCCGCCGGGACATCACCTCGGCCAGCTGTACGCACACACCGGTGCCGAAGTGGAGGCCTCCGTAGATGAAGCTCAAGCCGTCGCGCATCCTCGACTTGGTGAGCGGACCGGCGCCGATGCGGAACAGGGTCAGCATGTCCTCCAGGCGCTGGATCATCCAGGCCTTGTCCGAGTGGCGGTACTGGTGGAACTCCCGGTCGAGATGGAAGATGTTCGTGTCCACCAGCGCCTTGCCCAGCTCGAGGAAGCCGGGGATCGAGCCCTCCCCGAAGGGTTCGGGATCCGACACGAGCATCCGGGTCTCGGAGTGCATGGAGCGCAACAAGCCGTAAGGGGGATAGGACGGGCGCTGCTCAAGTGCCCGCTCCAGCGCGGCGTCGGCCAGGACCGACGAGATGGCGTGCAGCTCGAGTCGCAGCCCCTGGAGCACTTGGTGGCGGTGGTGCTCGTCCTG
>JADDQT010000226.1 GCA_016781225.1 Actinomycetota bacterium | reverse complement strand
AGCCTCGGCCGCCTCCATCTCCAGCTGGCCGACCAGCGGCGCTCCGCCTCGGGACAGCGACGAGTGCTTGGTGACGCCGGCCACCAGCACGCCCCGTTCGCGGGCGCGCGCCAGCAGGCGGGCCAGGAACGCGGAGGGGATGCGCCAGTCGGGCTGGAGGTCGCCGTCTACGAGCACCACGGCCCCAGGCTCGGCCTCCTCGACGCTGCGCTCGACGGCGTCCCACTCCCAGCGGTCACGCAGCAGGTTCACGTCCACCGACGTATCGCCGTCGAGCCCCTCCAGGCCCAGGCCCACCAGGGCGGCCATGCGCTCCTCGGCACCGCCCAGGAGGTGGGCACGCAGGTCGCCCTCCTCCTCCACCACGCACTCCCCTAGACGGATCCGAACGCGGGCGGCCCGGGTGATGAGGAGCGCCACGCTGCGGGCGTCGGCCACCGTTGCCTGGCCTCCGTCGACAGCCCACACGTCGCCCGGCGGGTTCAGCCGGGGCAGGGTCCGGGGGACGATCTGGTCCTCGAAGGCCAGGGAGGACAGGGTGGGATCGGAAAGGCCGGAGCCCGAACCGGTGAGCAGGGACGCCAGGCGCTCTGCAGCCGTCTCCAGGGTCGCCGGGGAACTCACCATCCCAGGTTGCCAGCGAGGTGTGACAATTACAAGAGTGTCATTCGTCCCCAGGCCCGTCCACAGGAGGGGACAACCCTTTGCTCCCCTCCCACTCCCACGCGTGAGAGAATCGGCGGCGACGGTGAGCCGGCCGGGTGGCCGCGGCTCAGCCGCTTCGGCGGCGGGGCTGAGGAAGGTCGGGGCTCCGCAGGGCAGGGTGCTGGCTAACGGCCAGTCGGGGTGACCCGCAGGAAAGTGCCACAGAGAACAGACCGCCGATGGCCGGCCGGGAGACCGGGCGGCACAGGTGAGGGTGAAACGGTGCGGTAAGAGCGCACCAGCGCCCGGGGTGACCCGGGCGGCTCGGCAAACCCCACTCGGAGCAAGGCCAAGCGTGGGACGGGCGGCCCGCCCAATGTCCCCAGGTAGGCCGCACAGATGGATGGCCACACAGGCGCTTCCGGGCGCTGGACAGAACCCCGCCTATAGGCCGGCTCACCGTCACCACTGGGGCTAACGGCCGGAAGTCGTGTTGACCTGGGCTTTGTCTTCCAGGGCCTTTCCTCGTCTTGCTCCTGTTCCCTCCTCTCGCGGACTTCTCGCGGACTGAGCGCGGACTGGGCAGACGTTGCCTTGTGGATAATGCCTATCTATCGGTACCAGTATCAGTGACATTCACAGCTGGTGCTCGCCAGCTACCGCTGGCCTTGGCGACCGCTGACCGGCTGCCGAAAACCAGTCGGGAACCGTTGTCGGCCCTCCCAATCGGGTAGCCGAGTCCGGGGTGCGGCGCCCTGTGTTCGTGATGTCTCAGCTGCTGATAACCACGTCCGGACCGGCGCTGAAGTTAGGGTGCCGGGGGCGCCTGACCGAGGAGGAAGCGATGCGAGCGTCAAGAAACGCCCCTCGCGGCACGAGCCGCGCCCATGCTCGAGGCCGGGTGGCATGTCGTCTCGACGGATCCCGAGGAGAGCTGGGAGTTTGGCGACGCCGTCTTCTACGACCTCGAACGCGAGGGCACGATGATCGAGCTCGAGTACTACGAGCACGGGCAGCTCCTCGCCTACCGCATCGAGAAGAGCCAGGACGACGGTGACCAACCGGAGTCGGAGTCGATCTTCTCCATCCCGGAGTCAAACACCGCATCAGCAGCCGAAGCGTTCCGAGCGCACGGATGGGTCTGACCGAGCTCGCCGAGGTGATCGGCGCCGACCCCGCAGTCCTCCGCGACCTACTGCCACCTGACGTGCTTCCTGTCGCTCCGCCGGACGCGGCACCCTCGACGCAGGGGCACGACTTCTCGTGGCTAGCAGCGGGTGACCCGGTCGAGATCCTCGTCGGCTACTCCTCCAGCGAGGTCGTCGTCGCCGCGCCTGACATCCGCTGGGATGGCCATGTCCCGGTGATGTGCGTTGCGGACGCCGAGACACGCAGCCTCGGCTGTGGATTGATGCAGTGGTTCTCGGATCAGGTCGTGGCCATGAGGTCGCAGCGGACGGCGACCTTCGTCGCGTGCGGCCGGTGCCGTCGCTCCACCCCACCGGAGTGGATGCTCGACGACGAACTCTGCCAACGCTGCGCAGATGAAGACGGAGTGGTGTTCTGATGACGGACGAGCGCGACCCGACGGACACCGACATCGAGGTGATCCTGCGCGGCGCGCGGGCTGACGCGTGGTCGGCGCTGTGGTCGGGACTCGACGAGCTCGAAGCCGAGGACGAGCACATGACGTGGGGAGGTGGTGAGCAAGTCGACACCACCGTCGTCGACGGGGTGGAACGGCCGGTCTTGCAAATGCCCTACGCGGTCTACGGCCCGGCGACCGAACGTACGCTCCACGCGCTGTACGAGCTCGGCGCGATCGTGCCGTTCAACTGGCCCGACTAGGACGGCGTCCGCGCATACCGAGGACCAAGCGCGCTCGACACCGCGCCTGTCGCCGATGCCGTCCGCATGGTGACGGCGATCGTGAGGGCTGACCGGTTCTCCGAGGGAACGATCGGAGCGACGCTCGAGGACGGAACGCTTCTCGCTGCGCTTCGTCGGCTTCGCCGATGGCATGACGAGGAGCGCGAGCGATGAAGTCCGAAGGAGCCCGGATGGGTTACGCGGAGATCGCCGAAGTCGTGGGCGCTCCCACGACTCCGTTCACGCCGGAGAAGGGTGCCCTGTCCACGCTGTTCCGTTGGTTCGCGGACGATGACCGGCTCTGCGTGATCGCCGCCGATCCGACCATGAAGCCAGCCGTGTGCGATGTCGGCTTCTCGCACGCACTCGGTCACCTCGGCGATCGTAACCTCATCGTCGTGTTCCCGGCGGAGGGCGCTGAAGCGGTCGTCAAACGCCTGCCCTTCCCACTTGGTCGAAGCGCTCCAGAGCGGGCAATCTGGCGTTGGGGTAAGAGTCCCGGGAGCGAAAAGAGCAACCGCGCCTGGTGTTGCTCCTGAGTGCCGGTGAAATCACCTGAAAGCTGCTCCGGGGGAAGGCTGCGAACCGGCCTGTCCTTACTCAGAACGGGAGACCTGATAACCGCTAGCATCCCTTCGATGTCGGTCGCGATGCGAGGGCCCCCGACGAGAGGGGCCCTCGCATCGCCAGTGCAAGGAGCAGGCGTCTAGCCCACAAAGAAGACGCACAAGGTCTGCCCCGTCGGAAGCGGGACGGCCAAGGCGTTGGCCGGGCACTGCTCGCCTGGGCCGACCACCGTGGTCCGATTTCCGTTGCCGCGGTCAGGCGGCGGACGATTCGCCGGAGGACGATTGTCAGGGGGATCTGCCAGGGCATGCCCAATCGGCACGATCATCATCCCTGCCGCCAGCATACCAACGATTGCCTTTCGCACGTGCCTTCCTTTCTTGGAGCCGTCAAGGGCTCCGTTTGGTTGCCGTTTGCAACACGGCGTGCGGATGGCCCCGTGCGACCGTCCAGCCAGGAACAACCGTGGGGATTCCGCGTCACACCGCGTCCGTAGATCGGAGATCGAACGGCAAGCGTTACAACGGGCATTGGCGGGCACGCTGGTCCCAGCGGAGTGCCATCATGGTGCGCGGGGCGACCTCAACCGCCCCGGGATCAGCGCAGCCGGGCGCGGTGACTCTCGGGGTGGTGGGACATGAGTCCGGATCGACCGGCACCACCGCGGCTTCGAACCCGCTCTCCCTACTTGAACGCGTAGGGCCCCATATCTGCCGCTCGGCGCTGCTGGTTGCGCGCATAGGCCGCAGCGCCACAGCTAACCCCGATCTTTCACGAGACCGACGCCG